>JAUNCR010000042.1:6346-21808 GCA_030526505.1 Spirochaetales bacterium | reverse complement strand
TACCTTTTTACAGATGTTACATTCGGACTCAACGAAGGAGACAAGGCAGCCCTCATCGGCCGCAACGGAACCGGAAAGTCTACCCTCCTGAACACAATAGCAGGTGTTCTTGAACCTGACCGGGGTACCATCGTAATCAACAAGGAAGCGGGAGTTTCTTTTCTTCCGCAGAATCCAGTGTACGACAAGAACGACACTATCCGCGACCATGTATTTAAATCCGACAGTCCAAAGCTCAAGATAATCCGCGACTACGAGGACATCTGCCTTAAGCTTGAAGATTCATCATCGGAAAGCATTCAGAAAAAATTTGAAGGGCTTACAGTAAAGATGAATGCCGGCGACCTGTGGAACTACGAGGCACAGGTAAAATCGATTTTAAGCACCCTTGGCATCAACGACATGGACCGCAAGATGGGGGCACTTTCCGGCGGAATGATAAAGAAGGTTGCCCTTGCACAGGTTCTTGTAGAAGACACAAAACTACTTTTGCTTGACGAACCTACAAACCACCTGGACATCAGCACAATCTGGTGGCTCCAGAACTACCTTGCAGAAACAAAACGGTCGGTGCTCATGGTAACCCACGACCGATACTTCCTTGATGCAGTCTGCAACAACATTTACGAACTTGACCGCAACCGCGTAAAGCTTTATGTAGGAAACTATTCAACCTATCTTGAAAAGAAGGAGACGGAAGCGGAAATAGAAGCCAACACGGAACGCCGCATTGAATCGGTCCTCCGCTTTGAAAGGGACTGGCTCCGCCGTGGACCTTGTGCCCGCGGAACAAAAGCAAAGGCAAGAATCCAGCGCGACATGGCTTTGATCAACCGCGAGAAATTTCAGGAAGACAAGGGATTCACTTTCCATGTTGAAGGCCGCCGTCTTGGTGGAAAAGTTCTTGAACTTCACAACATCTCAAAAAATTTTGCAAAGGGATTTGCAGAGAACAAGAACAATCATCCCGTACTGAAGAACTTTTCATACACCTTCAACAAGGGTGAAAAAATCGGAGTTTTTGGAGACAACGGCAGCGGAAAGACTACACTTCTGAACATCATTACAGGAAAAACACAGGCAGACGAAGGAACCGTCGTAAAAGGAGAAAACACTTTCGTTGCCTATTACGAGCAGAATCCTGTATTTGAAAACACAAACCTTACGGTTCTTGAATACATTAAGGAAGCCGCCGACATCATGAAAACTGCCGACGGAACAGTTTTGAGCGCAGGACTTTTCCTTGAGCAGTTTGGCTTTGAAGGAAGAATCCAGCACAGTGCAGTAAGCACCTTGAGCGGTGGCGAAAGGAAAAGACTTTACCTTGTCCGTCTTTTGATAAGCAACCCGAACTTCATCATCCTTGACGAGCCTACAAACGACTTCGACATCTTTACAATGAACATCCTTGAAAAATTCCTATTGGACTTTGGCGGATGTCTCCTCATAGTTAGCCATGACCGTTACTTTATGGACAAGGTTGCGGACACCATGTTCGTCCTTGAAAACGACGGCACCGTTTCAGGCTTTGTAGGCAAATGCTCAGAATACATCGACTACAGGGAAGAAAAACGGGCACAGGAAAAGGAAGAGGAAAAGGCAGCCAATGCCGCAAAGACAGAAGCAAAAGCCGCAGCAGAGGCCAAGGCAGCTCCTTCAGCTACAAGCAGCAATGCACCTGAAAAGAAAAGAAAAATGACCTTCAAAGAACAGAAGGAATTTGAAGAACTGGAAAAGAACATTGCGGAATGGGAAGAAAAGAAAACTGAACTTGAAACTGCAATGGCCGACAGCGACTACACCAAGGCTCAGAAGGCAGGTCAGGAATACAGCGAACTGGAAGCAAAACTTGAAGCCGCCTACAGCCGCTGGGAAGAACTTGCAGAGCTGCAGTAAAACTACTGCTTGCACTTGGCAAGATATTTTTTAAGTTCCCTAAGATAGTCCTCTCCGGTATCGGATAGGACTATGTTTTTTTTGGTGATGTAACCGATTTCCATCTTGCTGTTTGGATTGTCCTTGTCCGCTTCAAAAGGAACAGCAACAAAATCGCTGCCGTTCAGTTCCTCGCATATGATTCCTGAACAAAGGGTATATGCATTGAGCCCTACCATAAGGTTAAGGTTTGTTGCACGGTCTGTTGTCTTGATTATTTTTGGATATTCATTTTCAGTCAAAATTTCTTCCGCATAATAGAAAGCAGACGACGCATTCTGATCGAAACTCAAACAAGGGTATTCCTTAAGCTGCTCAAAGGAAATGGATTTTTCTTTTGCCAGCGGATGTTTCTTCCATAAATAAACATAGGCGTCGCAGGTAATCAGTTTTTCAAAAACAAGGTCGTTGGCATTCAGAAGCTTTGACATGGCCTTGCGGTTAAAGTCGCTTAGAAAAAGGATTCCGATTTCACTTCTGCCGGTTGCAACATCTTCCACTATGGTAATGGTACGGGTTTCGTTGATTGCAAATTCATATTCCGAAGTATCAAACTTCTTTACCATTTCTACAAAAGATTTAACGGCAAATGAATAGTGCTGGGTTGAAACTGCAAAATGCTTTTTTCTTTTCAGTTTGTTTTCGTCGCCAAAACGGTCAACAAGGTTTTCATACTGGGAATAAACCTGCCTTGCATACTGAATGAATTCCTTGCCTTCATTGGTAAGGGTGATTCCTTTTGACGACCTGTTGAAAATCGTGATGCTGAATTCATGTTCAACATCCTTGATGGCGGCTGTTAGGGATGGCTGAGAAACATAAAGGCATTCAGAAGCCTTGTTGATCGATCCGGTCTCGGAAACTCCGATGATGTACTTTAGTTGCTGTAATGTCATTTTATTTTCTGCATCCTAACTCTATATCCAGATTAATTCAACTTAACCTGAACTTTTTCAAATCCAAAGCCCTTTACAGTTGCAGTCACCAGTTCCACAAGTCTTTCATCGGCTTCCTTTACAAGGCCATTTCGTTCTGCGGCAAGACCATAGTCGGCCATTGCCATGTTGATTTCATCAAAGATTTCCTGTGTCGTTATCGGAACAAAAAGGCTTTTCTTTTCATCAAAGACTTCCTGTGAAACAAGGGTATTGTCGATGATGGAACAGTGCTGAATGGTTATTTCAACTGACTTTCCGTCAGGGCTTATTTCGACTTTTGATTTTGTAAGGTCTTCAACGCCAATCCTGATGACGCCGGAAAACTTTATGATGGCATAGGACTTAGCCATTCCGCCTGCAGCAGACTTCTTTATGCTTATGATGTCGCTGTAGCTGTTTTTGATTGCCGTCAATTCAGCCACCTGAAGAACCTGATTGGTCAAAGCCTGATGAGTTCGCTCAATTTTAACTTCAAACATTTTCTTCCAAGTCATGAAACCAAATGCTGCCGCAGCAACAATTACAACTGAGAAAAACAAGTATTTAATTGATCTTAACTTCATGCTTTCAAGTATAGCACTTATTGATTTTTCTCGCTTGTTTTTAGGCTATTTTTCCATTATTTTTTAAACCATGATCCAGCTTGTTAAAATAGAAGAAAACAACATTGCACTAAATACAAACATGACATCAGAAATCTTTGCAAAAACAAGATTTGCTGAAAAGATAAAGGAAAAAGGCGTACTTGCAGCCTTCAACGGGAACAAATGGGAATACAACCCATGGACCTTTGAAAACACAGAAGAAAAAGACGGAAAGATTTTTTTAACGGGAACTGCATTCCATGGAAAGATTGCAGCAGAAATCCTTGAATCAGGAACGGAAGAAGAAATCCATAATCTGGCAAGCATTCTCTGCCGTGCCCTTGATGGCGCAATAAAATCAAAGGCTCCGGTTTCAAACATCGGCTGCGGAGGAATCATTGTTTCGGACGACTGCACGAAAGTTCTTTTCCTTCCATATGATTTCTGGACAATGGCAGTAATGTCTGCAGGCGACGAAACCTTCAGCACAAGCAACGGAATCTACATAAATCAGAGTCAGGACAGGGAAGAAGCCATAAGGTTTACGCAGGCAGTTTTGGTATACAGGGCAATTGCAGGGTCATTCCCCTTTGCGGAAAAAGATACTAAAAAAAGATCTTCAGACATAATCGACGGAAACTACAACCTTCTAAAATGGACTGTTCCCGGAGTAAGCAGGGACCTCATTGCATTTACGGAGCGGGCACTTTCATCAAAGTCGGCTGAATTTCCTTCAGAAGCATTCGGTTCATACAAAAAAGCCCAAGTGTCGGAAGAGGAACTTGCAAGGTTCAGAAAGGAAGCAGAGGCAGTAGCTTCCATAAAGCAGAAAAAAGTTCAGTCAAAAAGATTTGTCAGGACAAAGCAGACGACAATCATTTCCATTTCCATTGCAGCGGCAGTTATCCTCCTGATTGCCGGAAACATAAGGAAGACCTCCCTTGAAAAACCTACTAGCAAGGGACTAACTTCTCTTGAAACTATTGAAATGTACTACACTGCAGTCAACCAACTGAATGTTGATGCAGCAAAAAACTGCACTTCAGGACTTTCCGACCATGTAGATGCCATAAGCAACCTGTTCCTGAAATCAAGGACAAGGTCAATGTATGACAGGCAGGCAGACACAATGAATCCCGCAGCATGGCTCATAAAAAATCAGATTCGACACAACATCTTTGGACTTTCACAGTTCCTTATAAACGGAACGGAGGCAAGTCTGCTTGTAGAAGGCCCAAGAAAAAACACACGGCCTAAAGCCATCACTGAAGAAGACGGAATTGAAATTCATGACGGGGATGTAAAGGGCTTTTTTGTTTCCTACACAGTCCTTGATACAACCGGAGAAAACCTTCTTGCCGCAACAAAAACCCACGACACCGTTGAACTTACATACATGAAGGACAGATGGGTAGTTTCCAGCATTTACACCATTGCGGAAACAACGGCATTCAGGATGTCGGATTTTGTCGATGACTACCTGGCCTGCATGAAACCTGAAAGCCATGAAAAGGAAGATGTCCTTGCAGCCTGCCAGGTATTGAAGGAAAAATATCCTTTCATTTCCACGGAGCATGAAATCGACGAAGGCTACCTGTACCTGAAGAAAATAAGCGTTTTCAATTTTGATTAACAAATCGGAGCAGGTTTGGTACGGTTCCCTGCGGAAGCTCTCCCAGCCAACTAAATTTTGAATGAAACAAAAAATGCATATGCTGCGCAGCAGGGGTTCGTGCCAAAATGCGACTTGCGAACCACCCAGAATCTGAGGGCATAGCCCGAAGTTTTTGCAGAAGCCAACGGAGCACTGGAGCAGGTTTGGTACGGTTCCCTGCGGAAGCAGCATATATATTTAAATTTAATAAATGACAAATTTACACTTTTTGTCATATTGACATTTCCTAAAATTATGTTAATATAAATCCATAAACTCGGAGGCTACTATGGCTAAATATGAATACAATTTGGACAAACAGCACCAGAAGGGAAAACTTCATGCTATCGAAAGAATCAACGCACTCTGCGACAAGGATTCTTTCTATGAAATTTACTCAGGTGCACGCCACACATGCACAAGCTTCGGCATGGAAAGCAAGGACATTCCTTACGACGGCGTAATCACAGGTTTTGGTACAATCAACGGAAAGAAAGTTGCAGTTTATGCACAGGACTTTACAGTACAGGGTGGATCACTCGGTAAGGTTCACGGACAGAAAATTGCAGAACTCATAGATATGGCAATCAAGGCTAAATGTCCTGTAATCGGTGTAAACGATTCGGGTGGAGCTCGTATCCAGGAAGGCGTTGACGCCCTCTGCGGTTACGGTGACCTTTTCTATCAGAATGTTCGCGCTTCAGGTGCAGTTCCACAGATTTCAATCATCGCTGGTCCTTGTGCCGGTGGTGCAGTTTATTCACCTGGACTTACAGACTTCATCTTTGCAATCGATTCAATCAGCCAGATGTTCATCACTGGTCCAAAGGTTGTAAAGGCAGTTATGTTCATGGACATTACAGCAGAAGACCTTGGTGGTGCTTCAATCCACTCTCAGAAGTCTGGTGTTGCACACTACCGCTGCCCAACAGAAAAGGACTGCTACGAAAAGGTACGCAAGCTCCTGGACTACATTCCACACTACTACGGTGAAGAAATCGTGGCAGATGCAAAGTTCAAGTTTGACGAAAAGAAGAACGCAAAGAAAATTGCTGAAATCATTCCTGAAGAAAGCAAGAAGCCATACAACATGCACGATGTAATCAACTGCGTTGTTGACGAAGACAGTTTCTTTGAAGTTATGGAAGAATTCTCTCCAAACGCAATCACAGGTTTTGCAAAGATCGAAGGAAAGAGCGTTGGTATCATCGGAAACAACCCTGCAGGATGGGGTGGCGTTCTTAACTGCGACGCTTCCGACAAGATTGCCCGTTTCGTTCGCTACTGCGACGCTTACAATGTTCCTCTCGTTAACTTCGTTGATGTTCCAGGATTCATCCCGGGACCACAGGAAGAACAGAAGGGTATCATCCGCCACGGTGCAAAGGTTATCTACGCATACAGCGAGGCAACAGTACCAAAGGTAACAATCATCACACGCAAGTCTTATGGTGGAGCTTACATCGCAATGTGTTCAAAGCACCTTGGAGCAGACTTCGTATACGCATGGCCAAAGTCAGAAATCGCCGTTATGGGTGCTGAAGGTGCCATCGAAATCGTATTCGCAAAGGAACTCAAGGATCCAGCCCGCGCAGCAGAAGTTGCACAGAAGAAGCAGGAATACATTACAGAAATCATGACACCAAAGATTGCAGCACAGCGCGACTACATTTCTGAAATCATCGAACCTTCAGAAACACGTGCAAGAATCGTTGCAAGCCTTAACTTCCTTGCAAACAAGGAAGAAAATGTAATGCCTAACAAGAAGCACGGTAATATCCCTCTCTAATAAGGGCATATAAAAAGAGAAAGGGCTGTTCGTTTTGAACAGCCCTTTTTTATCTCCAGTCATACTATTTATCCAGCATCCGTTTTATTTCCTCGCTGTCCCTTTCCCTCATGTTGTAATCCTTGTCGCCGGCAAGAATCTCAAGGAAAGCATCCGTAACATCAGGATCAAACTGCCTTCCCCTTTCTTCCCTAAGGATTGAAAGAACCTTTTCCCGCTCCATAACGGTTCTGTTACTTCTGTTTGAAGTCATGGCATCATAGGCATCGGCGATGGTGACTATGCGCACATAAAGTGGAGTATTATCCTTCATCTTTCCGTCAGGATATCCCTTGCCGTCATATCTTTCGTGATGCCATCTTGCAACCTGGGCAAGCTCCGGAAAATCATCGATGGAATAAAGAATGTTCCAGCCGGAAACCGAATGCTTTTTAATTTCATTGTATTCTTCGTCAGTCAGTTTTCCGGCCTTGTTTATTATGCTGTCAGGAATGCTTATTTTCCCAATGTCGTGTAGAAGGCCGCAGAAATAAATCTTCCTCTGTTCTTCCACAGAAAACCCCATGACCTTCGCAATCATTTCAGCATAGGAAGCAACTCTTATGGAATGACCGTTTGTGTAGATGTCCTTTGCTTCTACAGTCTGACTCAATGTTATGAAAAGTTTAAGGGAAAGTTTTTCTATCCTAAGATCCTGACTGTCATGATTTGAATTGGCTATGGAAAAATAAATGAGGCTTATGATTATAAGGCAGACCGTTTCAATCACGCAGGAATATATGCATATCAAATTCCTGTGATATGAATCGAATGTATAGAATCCGATTTCAGGAAACAGGAAAGTCTTGAGCATGTTTACGCCAAGAAAGACGGAAAGGAAATAGACTCCGAAATAAAAGAAATAGTTCTGACGGTGGAATTTTACCTTGTACATGTAGCCTAGCAGACCTGCAAAAGGAATTATCGGTACAAGTATCAGGGGAACACCATCGACCCCCTTTATACACCAGGTCATAAGGGTCGAGAATATGAATATCTCTGCAAACAGAATGAAATAAGAAAGTCCCTTGTGTTTCTTGCGGTAGAAATTGAATCCGCAGAGAGCATAAAGAAAAATGCTGAAGAAATTTACATACGAAAGAATGCCGGCACCAGCATTTTTCAGGAGGATAAAATAACCCGCATGAACCAGGAGAACCATGGCGGAAATAACCGTCATGAAAATGTGCATATTTTGAGTATTAATGCCCCTTCCTGAAATTCCGTCTTCAACTTTTCTCATCTTATTCAATTATATTGCATAAAAGCACAAAATCAACGAAAATCGCAACATGAACAACAATGGTTTTCTCCGTGGATTCAGAGACGGAATCCCAATTGGACTCGGATATTTCGTAGTTTCCTTTTCACTTGGAATAATCGCTAAAAAATCAGGCATCCTATATTACCAGGGTTTTCTTGCAAGCATGCTGAACCACGCCTCTGCAGGTGAATACGCCCTCTATACGGCAATCGGAAACCTTTCCACATACATTGAAGTTGCACTCGTCACCCTCATTGCAAACGCAAGATACCTTTTGCTTTCAAGCGCCCTCAGCCAGAAATTTGACCCAAAGACAGGCCTGCTGCACAGAATACTTTCAGGTTTTGTAATCACGGATGAAATTTTCGGAATCTCCATTGCACAGAAAGGATATGTTAATCCCTGGTACATGTACGGGGCATTCCTGTTTGCATCAACACTCTGGAGCCTTGGAACAGCCTTAGGAATCCTTGCGGGAAACATTCTTCCAGCCAGGGCTGTAAGCGCACTTTCAGTGGCTCTTTACGGAATGTTCCTTGCAATCATAATTCCGCCGGCAAAGAAGAATCTTGTAATTGCCTGCTGCGTAATAATCAGTTTTGCTTCCAGCTGGGCAATGGGAATACTTCCAAAACTTAAGGAAATATCAAGCGGCAACAGGGTAATCATCCTTACTGTCATCATTGCAACTGCAGCAGCCATCATAAAGCCTGTTTCAGACACAGACGAAAAAACTGAGGACAAAGCAACAGAGGGGGCTGAAAAATGAAAAACAACATTTACATCTACATTTTTACAGCAGCCCTTGTTTCCCTAATCATCAGGGCACTTCCCCTCACCCTCATAAGGAATCAGATTAAGAACAGGTTCATAAGGTCCTTCCTCTATTATGTGCCTTATGTAACGCTGGCAATAATGACATTCCCTGCAATTACGGAAGCAACCCAATGCAACTGGGCCGGAATTGCAGCACTTGCAGTCGGAATAGTCCTTTCACTGTTTGGAGCAGGATTACTTCCCGTTGCGGCCGCCTGCTGCGCAATAGTATTTGTCATTGAACTCTTTTTCTGATAGCATTAAAATATAACGGGAACTAAGGAGGTTTGTTATGACAGGAAGCATGAAAAACTCAGATTCAATGGATATTTTAAACCAAATAAGAATTCCTCTTTCAGACATCACCGGAATATCAAGACTCCTTAAATACAATCTTGCAAACATGGAAGCCTGTGACGAATCCCAGGTCAACGCATTGATGGACCTTATAAACGCCCTGGATGAAAACACTTCCCACATCCTTTCGCTTCTTAACGAAAACCTTGAAAACGAATATGAAGAAAAGGCAGATCTGGCAGTTCCTAAATCAGACCTTACAGGCGACAAGGCTCAGTACAAGAATCTTGCAGGAAAAAAGATCCTCGTTGTAGACGACATTGAACTTAACCGCGTCCTCATAGGACTCATGCTCAAGAACATAGACATTGAAGTTGTAGATGCAACAAACGGACACGAAGCCCTTAACCTTCTTAATGAATCGCAGGAGGGGGAATTCGACCTTATCCTTATGGACATCATGATGCCTGTAATGGACGGTTATACAGCAACTTCAAAGCTTAGGGAAAGCAAGAGGGAATACCTTGCAAAGATTCCTGTAATCGCAGTTACTGCAAATGCCTTTGAATACTACAAAAAACAGGCCGAAGACTACGGAATGAACGGATACGTCACAAAGCCACTTTCAAAGGAAAACCTTTACGAAGAAATCAGCAGAGCGCTGAAGAACTAAAGGTTCAGCCAGCAAAACACAGAAGACAGTTCAGAAAGACATGAAAAGCACCGGAAAAAAACTACTATGCCTTACAGTTACTCTCCTCCTTCTTGTTTCAGGTGCCTTCGCAAAAAAATCACCCAAGGCTCAAAAGTCACAGCCTAAGCCAAAAATGACTGAACCACTTACAATCCTTTTTCATGACAACTGCCCCAGAACAACAGCTGCCTTAATGGAAGAAGTTTCACTGAAGGCAACCATTCCGGGATACAAGGGAATCATTTCGGTTACATACAAATCGATTCCGGAAGAAAAGCATGCATATCCTGTTACGGGCTACTACGACTGCTGCGAAAGAATCAGGCAGGCAATGGAAAAAAGCACCGGAAAAAAATACACACTCACCTTCAACACAAGGGCAGACAAAACAGGAAAAGACATTTGCCTTTCGGACAAGACTGAAGCAACAAAATCCGTAATCCTCCTTATCGAACAGCAGGAAACGGATGTCTATGCCTTCTACGAAGAATACAGGGAGCTTCCACCGGAAACTTCCGAACAGATCCAGGCAGAGAACACTACTCCAGAATACACCACTTCGGAATAAAATCCCCACTCAGAAAAATCAAAACCTTACGGTACAGACAATGGGCAGATGATCGCTGTATCCGTCCCCACTCCAAATAAGGTAACGGTTTGGAACAAAGGTATGGGAATCGCACCATTCGCCTTCCACGGCAGGATAAAAATCCAGTATTTCGGCACTACCGGCAGCAAACATGTTGTCTATTCGGGACCATTCATCCTGGAAATAATAGCTCCCAGGCTGAAGCAGTTTGCGCCCCGCAAGAAACCAGGGGCTTGAAACCTTCACGCCATCGTCAACAAGGCAACCGTCCTTCCAATAGCGAAGGATAACATCGCCGCTGCGGGTCAATGAAAAATCATTTATGTCCCTGTTAAAGTCCCCAAGTATAAGGACAGGCCTTCCTTCAGTAACGGCAGCCGCGGTTAATTCGGCAAGGACGCCTTCTTCCCTGTTCCTCCATTTTTCGGTTTCCTCTTCTCCGCCGCTCTTGCTTTTCCAATGGTTCACCATAAGGGTAAGTTCCCTTTGGTCCGCCTGCAACCGGACTTCCATAAGGGGCCTCATCCTTGGCATGTCTTCGTCATCAAGCCTTACATCAAGGGAATGAACCGTCATGGATGAAACGGGCACCCTTGAAAGAACGGCACAACCGATGGCACTACCATCTTCCCTTGCAAAACAGGCATCCGCATACACTTTTTCCCTGTCCCATTCCCCTGCAAGAAAATTGCTGATGTCGTGCACTACGGATTCGTTTTCAATCTCTTCCATTACAAAGACATCGGCATCAAGCTCCTTTATTACGGAACAGAGCCTTTTCAGCCTTTCAACATAGGCTTCCTTTCCCCACCTGCTGCTGCGGACAAATTCACTGTATTCATCCCCAGTGGTAACCGCATCGAAAAAAGTCTGGACATTCCAGTTGACGACCTTAAGCCTGCCTTCTTTACCGGCAGGATCAGACAGGTTCTGTACACAGGAGGAAAAAGAGAGGAGCATAAAAACGCACAGGCACAGAGAACAGAAATGACAGGAAGACGGGAACAAAACTTTTTTAACTGACATGAAAATACCTCCAGAACCTGCGGCCGTCCACAGGAATGTCCATAAGTATTATTTTCGCTAAAAATAAAAAAGTGCACTTTTTGGAAATAATTTTTGATTTTTTTTGCGTCAGAGGGGACAGACCCCGGACGAAAGCTTTGATTCCCTAAAGCCTAAAAGCTTCCTGACTTTCGTCCCACGAATTGCATGGCAATTCGTGACAGCGGGGACAGACCCCTGTTTAACCGTGAAAAAAATCACATAAAACATGAATTTCCCCTTCTTTAGCCGGAATTCTCGCCTTTATGTGCAAAAAATCACAGAAAAACCTCTTTTTCAATAGACCAACAATAAATAAGGTGCTAGAATTGTAAAAATCAGGGGTTATTTTATGTGATATTTATCACATAAACAAAAAGATTTTAAATGCAGAATATTCCGTTGCCTGCAAAAAGAAGGCTTGTTCTCCTTGAACGGCTTCTTTCTGCTTACAAAGAGAAGACAATCACCTCACAGAAGATTCAGGAACTTACAGGCTGGACATCGGCTGTAGTAAGAAGAGACATTTCCTGGATTGATGTAAAGTGCGGGGCAACAAACGGATACAAGGTTGCAGAACTCAAAGCAGCCCTCATTAAATCCTTTAACCTTGATAAAACCGAACAGCGCTGCTGCATTGTTGGACTTGGAAGAATGGGACAGGCGCTGCTTGATACATCCGAACTTTTTGAATCTTCCTTCAAGATTGTGGCCGGTTTTGATTCCAGCGTGAACAAGACTGAAGTTTTAAGTTCGGCTTTTCCACTTCATCCGACAACACTGATGAAGAAAATCATAAAAGAGGAAGCAATCAGTTTTGCAATCCTCACCGTAGACCCGGAAGAAGCACAGCCAATGACGGAGCTCCTTCTTGAATGCGGGATAAAGGGAATCGTCAACTACACCCCCTGCGTGCTGACAGTTCCAAAAGGTGTAAGCGTAGAAAATGTAAGTTTGCTTACGGCGCTTTCCACCCTTGCAATACAGTAAGGAAATCTGATTATTTCAGACAACCATAAATCAGTAATTTTTTTTAGTGAGGTTATATTATGAGTCGTGTTTACAACTTTAGTGCAGGTCCTTCTTGCCTTCCAGAAGAAGTTCTCAAGGAATGCGCAGCAGAAATGATGGACTGCAACGGAACAGGTCAGAGCGTTATGGAAATGAGCCACCGCTCAAGTGCATTTGAACCAATCATCGAACATGCAGAAGCACAGATCCGCAAGCTCATGAAAGTACCATCAAACTACAAGGTACTCTTCGTACAGGGTGGCGGTTCAACACAGTTTGCTATGGTTGCACAGAACCTTGGCATCAACAAGAAGAAGGCTGCCTACATCGAAACTGGCGTTTGGGCAAAGAAAGCCGCAGCAGAAGCAAAGCACCTTGGCGTTGAAGTTGATGTAATCGCATCTTCAAAGGACAAGAACTACTCTTACATCCCACGCGTTGAAAAGGTAAGCGGAGACTACGACTACGTTTACATCTGTTTCAACAACACAATTATGGGAACACACTACGAATACATCCCAGAAACAGGAGACATTCCTCTCGTTGCCGACCTTTCTTCTTGCATCCTTTCAGAAGAAATCGATGTTTCCAAGTTCGGACTCATCTTTGCAGGTGCACAGAAGAACCTTGCTCCAGCAGGCGTTACTCTCGTAATCGTTCGCGAAGACCTTATCCCAGAACCAGAAAAGTGTCTCCCAGGTACACCAACAATGAGCATGTACAAGACACACAGCGAAAACGGTTCTATGTACAATACACCACCTTGCTACACAATCTACGTTCTCGACAAGGTTCTTAACTGGATCGAAAAGAACGGCGGTGCTGCAGGAATCAACAAGCTCAACGTAGAAAAGGCAGACTACCTCTACAACTACCTTGACAACTCTGACTTCTACCACGCAACAACAGAAAAGGGAAGCCGCTCTTTGATGAACGTTCCATTCCTTACAAAGTACTCTGACAACGACGGTTCGGAAGAAGCACAGGCAAAGGAAAAGGCAATCAACAGCAAGTTCGTAAAGGAAGCAGAAGCAGCAGGTCTCGTAAACCTTAAGGGACACAGACTTGTAGGCGGTATGCGCGCTTCCATCTACAACGCTATGACACTCGACGGAGTTAAGGCTCTCGTTAAGTTCATGGAAGAATTTGCAAAGAACAACTAAATTTACATATGCAGAAAGCGGGCCCCAGCGACGGCGAAAAGGGCAATGGATAACCTCCCGCCTCATTGAATAAGGCGCTGTGCTTTATTGGCGGGTCCCTCCTTCCCCTTTTCGCCTGCGTCCCACTTTCTGCATATTAATTAATCATGGTATTTTGCAATTAACCATTAGCAAAGTGCCTATACACGGAGAAAAGAAAATGTATAAGATTCAGACACTTGATAGAATTTCTGCAGTGGGATTGGATAACTTTCCACGCGATGAATATGAAATCGCTTCGGAAATCATGAAGCCGGATGCAATCCTCGTTCGCTCACACGACATGCTCAGCATGGAACTTGATGAAAATGTTAAGGCAGTTGCACGTGCAGGTGCAGGCGTTAACAACATTCCTTGCAAGGACCTTGCAGCAAAGGGTGTTGTAGTTTTCAACACACCAGGTGCAAACGCAAACGCAGTTAAGGAACTTGTAATCCTCGGCCTCCTTATTGCCAGCCGCCCAGTAATCGCTGCAAACAAGTTCTGTAACGGGCTTGCCGGAAAGGGTGCAGAAATCGCTACCCTCGCAGAAAAGGGAAAGAAGGACTACATCGGTAACGAACTCAAGGGAAAGACTCTTGGTGTTATCGGTCTTGGTGCCATCGGTGCACAGGTTGCAAACACAGCAATCGAACTCGGAATGAATGTTGTAGGTTACGACCCATTCCTTTCTATCGACGCAGCATGGAGCCTTAACCACATGGTTAAGCACGCAGAAACTCTTGATACAGTTCTTGCAAAGGCTGACTACCTTACATTCCATGTACCTGAGACACCAGACACAAAGGGATTCGTAAACGCAAATACAATCAAGAACATGAAGGACGGCGTTCGCCTCATCAACATCGCTCGCGGTGGTCTTGTAAACAACGAAGATGTACTTGCTGCAATCAACAGCGGAAAGGTAAGCTGCATGGTAACAGACTTTGCTGCTGAAGAACTCCTTAACAACGACAAGGTTATCTGTATGCCTCACCTTGGAGCATCTACTCCAGAAGCAGAAGACAACTGTGCAGTTATGGCAGTCAAGGAACTCCGCGACTTCCTTGAAACAGGTGCAATCAAGAACAGCGTGAACTATCCAAAGTGCAAGATGGACAATGCAATTCCAAAGAACGGAACTCGTCTCTGCATCGCACACAAGAACGTTCCAAACATGATCGCACAGTTCACATCAGTACTTGGTGAAGCAAAGCTCAACATTTCCGGAATGGTTGACCAGAACCGCGGTGACATCGCTTACTGTATGATCGATGTAGATGGAAAGGTTGAAGAAGCAACATTGGCTTCCCTTGGTTCAGCTGACGGCGTAATCAAGGTTAGACCAATCTACGCATAAGTTTTTTTTGTCATCGTAAGGGATTCCCGTGTTGAGGCACGGAAATGACAAGGTGGCTCATATCATCCTCGGGCGTGACCCGGGGATTTTTTTTGTGGATGAATTAAGCCAGAATGATTTGAAATAGTTTAATCAGAAACTGTATTTGTTTCGTCATTGACTTTTGAATATTCGTCTGGCTGGTAAGTATGTTTTGTGCTTCCGCTCCAATCGGCATGGATTGAATTTGGTGTCTGTCCTTCAAGCCAGTCAAAATGACTTGATGTT
>JAUNCR010000042.1:0-6336 GCA_030526505.1 Spirochaetales bacterium | reverse complement strand
GTAAAGACAATGGATTCTATGTCATCGAAATAGTCTTTTCCAGAGTACCAGTAAGGAGCAGTTGATGGCTGTCTTAGTCTCAACAGATAGGCTATTCCTTCTGAACCGTCTTCAAGAACTTTGAAATAATGAAGGCTTTATGAACCATCATATTTTTCACCATTTACATAACTGGTAAGTCTTTTTCTTAGCTCGCGTGAATCCTTTGTCCATCCAGTCTGTCCGCTGCATTGTGCATGAACCGGATTTCCAATGCACAGACGTGCCTCAACATATTTAGGATTGTCAAAAATATTCTTTATGGAAATGTCTCCTCCGTCCCAGTTTTCCAGGATAAGAAGAACTTCTGTTTTCCAGCCACGGCCATAAGGATCAGGTGTCGAATCCATTACACAAATTGAAATGTTGTAGTCATTCCAGGTGAACCCAACAGTTTTTCCGACAGCACCATTATCCCATGGGCCTGCATCAACAATATCGTTTTCCGTAAAAGGATAAAGTTCAGGATTTACAAGATCATAAATGGAATATGATTCATCGTAGCCAAGGTCAATCTGTATTACTTCCCTCAGATTGTCTTTTTTGCAAATCTCGGAAATCTGCTTGTCAACATCAAGGCTGGAACGTAATATGCTTGCTTCCTTGTCACAAATTGAAAAAGATGTGTTTCCACCTTTAAATACAAATGGAGAACCTGCCATGTTATAGTTGGCATCAGAATCTCCGCCACCACAACTAATCATTAGGCCAAGCAACAATGTATTTACTAATATGATAAAAGATTTTTTCATAATTCCTCCATAAAAAATTGTAATCGGAAGAAAAATTAAAAAAAAGGGGGTAAAACGCACGAAATATTTTCGGTATAACGCACAGTTTTACAAACCTTTCGTTCATTACATTTTTAATTTATAATGACCCTGATGTCACATGAAAGGACAGACAAATCATCACAACACTTATCAATGGAACAGGAGAAAAAAAATGGAAGTTATACTTTTAATAGCTTCAATCATACTTTTGGCTTTAGGACTTCTCGGAACTTTTCTTCCAGTTCTGCCTGGACCTCCACTCGCATGGGCAGGACTTTTGTGTGAATTCTTTATTCCAGAAAGCACCATGTCCATTCCGATTCTGGTCATAACTTTCATTACGGCAATAATCATTACGGTTCTTGATTTTGCCTTTCCCATAATACAGACAAAGAAATCTGGCGGAACAAAATACGGAACAAGAGGTTCCACAATCGGGCTGATCATAGGATTGTTCACTGGACCTTGGGGAATAATCCTCGGCCCATTCATCGGTGCGTTCATAGGAGAAATGATTAACGACTCAAGCGATTACCACAAGGCGTTAAGATCTGCCTGGGCTTCCTTCATTGGATTTCTTTCGGGAACATTCATGAAAATCGTCACGGTGTCAGTTTTCATAATCATTTTCATTTTAAGATTGAAATAGTTCACCCAATGAAAAACTCAACTCACCCAACACTAAGCCTACATAAACAATAGGATATAATAGCAATTAAAAGATGCAATATTCATATGTTGAATAATGTATTATAATCAGAATAGAGAGTTTAAATCCGCAAAGGGGTCTATATGCTTAAAAACAAGTCACTCACATTCAAGGCTACGGCTTTTGCTGTTATCTTCAGCGTGGGTATCATTACCGTAACCGGAATTACCTGTGCAATTCTTACAAGAAAGAACTTCAAGAAAAATGCCGACACAATGATTACTTCACTTGCAGAAAACATCAAGCTTTCCTTCATATCAAGTGTACAGAAGGAAATGATTCTTTCGGAAAAGATGGTCACTTCCTCAGTAATCAGGGAATACATGAAGGATCCATCAAATCCCCAGTGGCATGACATTGGACTGAAGGAACTTTCTTCCTATGAAAAGATGTTCAAGAGCAAGCTCAGTTTCTGGATTTCAGACAAGGACAAACAGTATTTTGCAAACTGCGAATACAAATATACACTGGACCCTTCCCTTCCTGAAAATTCATGGTACAAGCCAAACCTTGAGGCAAGCGGCAACTATTCATTCTACGTAGATTATGAAGTTGCCCTCAAATCGACTTTCCTTTGGATCAACGGAATCGTACGCGATGAAAAAGGAACTCCACTAGGACTTGCCGGTACAGGAATTCCGCTTACCCAGTTCATAAACGAGATATATGACGGTTTTGACCCTCGTCTTGAAATGTACATGTTCAACAGCGGAATGGACACTTCTGCTGCCCGTGACAATCAGAGACTCATAGACGACAAGGTACCAATTCAGGATGTACTTCCAAAGGCAAACATACCAACCAGTATTCCGGATAAAACAATCCTGGTCTCTGCTGATGATGGTGAATATGTAATATGTCCTCTCACGGAAATAGGTTGGGGACTTGTCATCAAATGTCCAAATGACAATGCATCGTTCTATGACAAATCCATCATCAGAATAGGAATAGCAGTCATCCTTGTTTCTCTTTTAATCATATTCGTGTTTACGGTTTTCCTTCTCAGGATTACAGGCGGAATAAAAAAAGTCCTTAAGGCTCTGAGAAATTCAGTTGAGGAAATTGAAAACGGAGAAGCGGACCTTACAAAGAGAATTGAATCTGCAAACAACAACGAACTTGGAGAAATGATCGACGAGTTCAACAGATTTATTGAAAAACTTCAGTCAATCGTAGGTGACATCAAGGCATCTGAAAGTGGGTTGAACACAGCCGGAACAGGATTGAACAGGATCATAACAGAAACCTCCGTAGCCATTGAAAACATTCTTGAAGAAATCAACACGACAAACACGAAGGTCAACGAGCAGCATGATAGTGTCGGAAATACGGCAGCAGCCGTTTCAAAAATTTCAACAAACATCACATCGCTTGAAAAACTGATTGCGGAGCAGACAAACGGAGTCAAGGAAGCTTCTTCCGCCGTTTCAGAAATGATCAGCAACATAGAAAACGTAAACAGTTCCGTCGAGCACATGGCAAGATCCTTCAGCGAGCTTAAGGACAACACACAGAAAGGCAGTGCAAAACAGAATGACGTCAACGAAAAAATCAAGGAGATTGTCGTACAGTCCCAGATGCTTCAGGAAGCAAACCAGACAATTTCCAGCATCGCAGCCCAGACAAACCTTCTTGCGATGAATGCCGCAATTGAAGCAGCCCATGCCGGAGAAGCCGGAAAAGGATTCAGTGTTGTTGCCGATGAAATCAGAAAACTTTCGGAAACATCTTCAACACAATCAAAGACAATTGGAGAACAGCTTGCGATGATCCGTGATTCCATTCAGAGTGTCGTTCAGACTTCCGATGAATCCAGAATCGCATTCGACAATGTATATTCTGAAATTACTGAAACAGACAGCATCGTTCAAGGAATAAAATCTGCCATGAGTGAACAGCAGACCAATTCCCGTCAGATCGGAACCATCCTCAACAACATGAATGAAAGTTCCGGTTTTGTAATTCAAGCAGCTTCTGAAATGACAAATGAAAACAAGGCCATAACCGGTGAAGTTGAGCAGCTGCTTGAAGCTACTGAAGAAATCAGGAACAAGGTTTCTAACATCGCAAACGGCGCAGAAAAGATAAATGAAAACGAATCTCTTCTTTCAGAGATTTCAAATCAGGTAAACGAATCAATTTTGACCGTCGCAAGCCAGATTGGAAAGTTCAGAATTTAAGATGCCGGTGCATAAAAAGGCCCCCGCTTCAGGAGATTTTTATTTTCTGAAGCGGGGGCTTTCTTATCCTGCAAACTATCTGTTACTGTGGACGTACAACAACCTTTGCAAGATCAGGGCGCTTTACGAGATCAGCCTTGAGGCCTTCTTCGCGAGCCTTGTTTACATAGTCCTTGCTCTGGAATGAATATGTGAAGTTTGTATGAACATCGTATGTTCCCTTCATGAGGGCATAGGCATCTTCTGTCATTACAAGCTCTTCGTCCGTTGGGATTACGAAAATCTTTGTTGCGCTGTCATCTGCAGAAATGCAAGTTTCAGCATTGCCTGTGAATGACCACTTGTTCTTCTGTTCGTCAATCTTGATTCCGTAGTTTTCAAGACCCTGTGTAGACTTAAGGCGGAATACTGGACCGCGTTCACCAACACCAGCTGTGAATACGATTGCATCTACGTGACCGAGTTCTGCCATGTATGCACCGATGTACTTCTTGATGCGGAGTGCTTCCATCTCGATGCAGAGCTTTGCCTTTTCGTCTCCGTCCTTTGCTGCCATTTCAACATCGCGGCGGTCTGCAAATTTTCCTGTAACACCGAGACATCCAGACTTCTTGTTGAGTGCTGTGTCCATTTCGTCTGCTGACATTCCTGTCTTGCGCATGATGTAGAATGGAAGGGCTGGGTCAAGGTCACCAGAGCGAGTACCCATTACGAGACCTTCAAGAGGTGTAATACCCATTGTTGTATCGTAGCACTTTCCGTTCTTTACGGCACACATTGAAGCACCGTTACCGATGTGACAGATGATTACGTTTGTATCTTCTGGCTTCTTTCCAAGGAGAACTGAAGCACGCTTTGCTGTGTAGAGGAATGATGTTCCGTGGAAACCGTACTTGCGTGCTGCGTACTTTTCGTACCATTCGTGTGGAATTGCATACATGAAGTTTTCAGCAGGCATTGTCTGGTGCCATGCTGTATCCATAACTGCTGCGTGTGGAACATTTGGCATAACCTTCTGTGCAGCTTCGATACCCATGATGTTTGCTGGCATGTGGAGAGGTCCAAGGTCGATTACTTCCTTGAATCCTGCAAGAACTTCTGGAGTTACGAGAACAGACTTTGTGAACTTTTCTCCACCATGGAGAACACGGTGACCAACGGCTCCGATTTCGCTGAGGTCAGAGATAACACCTGTTTCCTTGTCTGTGATCATCTTGAGGATGAGTTCGATTGCTTCCTTGTGTGTTGGACATGGGCTTTCAAGTTCTACCTTGTTTCCTTTTGCCTTGTGTGTGATGCAGGAACCTTCGATTCCGATTCTTTCTACAACACCGTTTGCAAGAACTTCCTTGTTGTCCCAGTCATAAACCTGGTATTTAGCTGATGATGAACCACAGTTCAATGTCAAAATTGTCATAGCCATAATGCGCCTCTGATATAATAGAAAATTATGCGGATATTATATTGAAAATATCAGTGAAACTCAATTATGAATAAATGAATGAACCCCATCGGCACGAATCTGCATAATTTGCCTTCATACGGGCATATTTTTCCATCCGCAAAGTCATTTTCGCAAGCATCCTGTATCCTTATGGCATAAACAAATAAAATCTTTCACTCGGAATACGAAATGTAAGGAGACAAGATATGATTTTTTATTTTACAGGAACAGGAAATTCTCTATTTGCGGCAAAAAGGCTTCTTTCAGAAGGAGAAAAGCTCATCAATATTGCAGAGGCAATGGCAAATAACGAGTACGATTACACCGTTCAAGATGATGAAAAAGTCGGTTTCGTGTTTCCGGTTTATTTTTACACCTTGCCATCCATTGTTGCAGATTTCATAACTAATCTTAAAATAAAGAATGCAGATTACGTTTATGCTGTCATTACATGTGGAGGTTCAATCATTCAGGCTGGCTCTGTACTTAAAAAGTTTCTTGCCCCCCAAAACTTGAAACTTGAATATGTGACATCTCTTTTGATGCCTGATAATTCCATGCTTTTTTATCAGATTCCGCCTGTAAGTAAAGCAGGGAAAAGACTTTCTGCGGCCGAAAAGCAGCTCGCGAAAATCAAAAAAAGCATTCTCGAAAACGAAAAATCAGAAATCGGAAACTTAACTTTTATGTCTGACCTTCTTGGCGCAGGCTATAAACTGTGCCGTAAAACTTCAAAGTACTATGCTGACGAAAAATGTATTTCATGCGGACTTTGCGAAAAAATCTGTCCGCAGAATGTCATTGAAATAAAGGATGGAAAGCCACAATGGACAAAAGCTATCTGTTCAAAATGCAGTGCCTGTATAAACCGTTGTCCGAAAAACGCCATCCAGTACGGCAAAGGAACTGTTAAACGTAACCGCTATGTGAACCCAGAACTTGGTGACGGCACAAAATGACCGGTCGTTATACCTGTAAAATGATTTCTGCTCCTTTTCGATTATTTGTAATTCTCATGAAAACCACACTTTACAGTAATACATAAAGATTCCGCTGGCTCATCAGGCGGCAAAAGAGCACGGGGCAGCCGGGGACAGACCACGGGTGAAAATTATGCAGGATACTTCGACTTCGCTCAGCATTCGTGCACTTCAACGTAGCAATCCTGGACTTCGACGTAGCAATGCTGCA
>JAUNCR010000041.1 GCA_030526505.1 Spirochaetales bacterium | reverse complement strand
AGTTAACTACAGAGTGAACTGGAGCAATACCGATACCACCTGCGATAACGAGGATGTCCTTTCCTTTGAGTGCGCCTTCTACAGGGAAGCCGTTTCCAACTGGTCCGCGAAGACAGATCTGCTGGCCAACTTCAGCCTTATGGAGCCATTCAGTAACACAACCACATCTCTTGATAGAGAATTCCATTGCATCCTGCATTGTTGGAGATGAAGTGATGGAAATCATCGATTCACCGACACCTGGAACGATGAGCATTGCGCACTGTCCAGGGATGTGTTCAAAGAGTTTCTTTCCGTCAAGACCAACTACACGGACTGTCTTAACATCAGGAGTTTCCTGCTTAATGTCAATAATTTTTCCTACGTAAGGAATAAATGATTCATTTTTTTCCATTCTTTTCTCCTTACTAGATATCATCAGATTCAGAAATTGCTTTGAGAACCTTTACTGCGTTCATGTTTACAGGACAGCTTTCAAGACAGCGTCCGCAACCTACACAGGCAAACATTCCTTCGTGTGCCATTGGGTAGTAGACGAGCTTGTGCATGAAGCGCTGGCGTGAACGTTCCTTCTGTGTGTGACGAGGATTTTCTGCAGCCATCTGTGTAAAGTCGTTGAACATGCAGGAATCCCAGCAGCGGATCTGACGGATGCCGTTGTTTGTCTTGAAGTCCCTGACGTCGAAACACATACATGTTGGACAAACATAAGTACATGTTCCGCAACCAACACAGGCTTCTGAAACCTTTGCCCAAACCTTAGAGTTGAAAATCTTCATCATCTGTTCAGGCTTTACATCACCAACCTTTGAAAGGTCAAGGTGAGCAAATGGAAGCTTTTCAATCTTTGCAGCAATGTCCTTCTTTGCGCTTTCCACTGCAGAATCAGCAGCATCTGCAAGAACAGACTTTGCATTTTCTACGAAAGCCTTTCCCTTTTCTGTGTTTGCCTGGAAGAAGTACTTGTCATCGGCAAGCCAGCAACTTACGTCTCCAGCTGGAGAGGCAAGGGAAGCGTCAATCTTGTATGAAGAACAGAAGCAGTTCTTTGCAGGTTCGTTACATGCAAGAACGATTACTGTTCCGTGGTCGCGGCGGTTCTTGTAGTATGAATCAACCGGATTCATGTTGAGGTAAACGCCGTCGATGCATTCAAAGCCCTTTGCGTCACAAGCCCTTACACCGAAGACTACGAAGTCCTCAAGGTCTTTTCTTGGGTCTTCAACCTTAACTTCCTGACCGTTCATCTGGTAAGAAACCATGTGTTCTGTCTTTGGGAAGAAGAAGTCCTTTGCAGAACGAACAGTCTTGAGTGCTGAAGAAAGCTTTGTGCCTTTTTCCCATTTCTGGAAATCGGCAGTTCCTGCCTTGTTGTCAACTGGCAGATACAAAGGCTGCTTTGAACCGATGAGTTCAAATAATGAATCAATCTTATCTTTAGAAATAGAAAGCATTATTCTGCACCTCCGTTATTAGATCTGTCGTAAACGATTGTTGTTTCAGGGTCATTTTCTTCAAAGCGGAGCATTGCAGGCTTAGATTCCATGTCAGCACCAGCCTGGTATGGGCCGTAGATTTCATTGATATCCTTTGCCATCTTTCCGTTCAAAAGGTGAAGAGGAATGCTCTGTGGACAAACTCTTGAACATTCTCCACAACCTGTACAGCGGCCTGTTACGTGCCATGCGCGGATGATGTGGAAGAGGTTCTCTTCGAAGCTTGTTTCTGCAACTTTCTGTGTTGTGTAGAGGGCATTGTTGTCGAATACACACTTTTCACATGTACATGCAGGACAAACGTTGCGACAGGCATTACAGCGGATACAGCGTGACATTTCACCGCGCCAGAATTCGAATCTTTCATCGTCTGTCATGGCTTCAAGCTTTGCAACCATTTCCATTGTCTTGTTTTCGCCCTGGTAAACCTGTCCTGGTTCAGCACCGATGAGCTCGTCACAAGAAACGTGTGTCTTTCCGGCACATGGTCCGCAGGCGTTTCCACCGTCAAGAGTATCCTGACATGGAACACCGATTGCGTAAACGTCATCACGAGTAATGCGGTTTTCTTTAAGAAGCTGAGTAAATGAATAAGTATCATTTGGCTTGAGGAATACAAGAACAACTTCAGATGGAATTGGTGCATCCTGTGCATTTGGATCCCTCTGCTTTGCCATTGTATTGTTCATGCGGGTTGTACTTTTCTTTACTTCAATTTCACGAGTAATCTTTACGAGATACTTTGAAAGGTTTGCCTTGCAGTATTTGTTGAAGACAAATCCCTTGTCCAGTTCTTCTGCTGATGAGAAAACAGCTGGAGTGATGTCTTCGTCAAAGAGACCCTTTGACCATCCGACAACCTTCTGAACTTTTCCTTCAGCAAGCAATTCCTTAGCGCGAGCGATTAGTTTTTCTTGCATCTCAAGTCCTCCAGCTTTTTGTTTTCACCGAGAGCTGTAATCTTTGCTACGAAGTCATTCATAAGACCTGCAAAGCGTACGCCTTCAGCAGCAGAACACCATTCTACACGAGTTCTTTCCTTTTCAATTCCCAAGAAGTTGAGCATTGAGAAGAGGAGTGTCATACGACGACGTGCAAAATAGTTTCCTGTTGAATAGTGACAGTCACCTGGGTGGCAGCCACACAAAATAACACCGTCAGCACCACGCTGGAATGCACGGAGAATGAACAATGGGTTCAAGCGGCATGAGCATGGGATGCGGATGATCTTTACGTTTGCAGGGTAGTCAAGGCGGTTGTTTCCAGCCAAGTCAGCACCTGCGTAAGAACACCAGTTGCAGCAGAATGCTACGATCTTTGGTGTCCAGTTCTTGTTTGTTTCACTCATAGTACTGCATCAACCTCTGCCAAAATCTGGCTGTTAGAGAATCCGTGCAAGTCCATAGCACCTGAAGGACAGGCAACTGTACATGCACCACAACCCTGACACATTGCTGTATTAACCTGAGAAACGTGTCTTGTAATTGTTGTTCTGTTTGGTCCGCGGAAATCCTTATCAACATAAGAGATTGCACCGTAAGGACAAACATTAACACACTGTCCACATCCGTTACAAAGGTTTTCGTTTGGATGAGCAGTACATGGGTTTGTCTTGAGACTGTCTTTAACGAGGAGACAGATAGCTTTTGCAGCAGCACCAGAAGACTGGGCTACAGTTTCAGGAATATCCTTTGGACCCTGGCAGCAACCTGCAAGGAAGATACCTGCTGTTGGGCTTTCAACCGGGCGGAGCTTTGCATGAGCTTCAAGGAAGAAGTCGTTGTTGTCCATAGAAGTTGTAAGCATTGTTGCAAGTGGACGGGCAGACTTGTCTGCTTCGATAGATGCAGCAAGAACAACCATGTCAGCCTTGATGTGAACCTGCTTGTTCAAAATAAGGTCTGATCCCTGAACATCAAGTGTTCCGTCTGAAAGTGGAGTAACCTTACCAACCTGACCCTTGATGTAGTGAACGCCATACTGTTCAACTGCACGGCGGTAGAATTCATCAAAGAGCTTTCCTGGTGTACGAACGTCGATGTAGAATACCCAAACGTTTGTGTCAGGATAGTGGTCGCGTGTAAGGATTGCATGTTTAGCTGTGTACATACAGCAGATCTTTGAACAGTATTCATGACCCTTTGATGCATCGGCTGCACAGCGTGATCCAACACACTGAACGAATACGATGTTCTTTGGTTCCTTTCCGTCTGATGGACGCTTGAGGTGACCGCTTGTTGGACCAGAAGCGTTGCAGAGGCGTTCGAATTCAAGTGATGAAACAACGTCTGGGCTCTGGCTGTATGCGTATTCGTCGAATTTTGTAAGTTCGATTGGATTGTAACCAGTTGCCACGATGATTGTACCGTACTTTTCTGTGATTACTTCATCCTGCATGTTGAAGTCGATTGCTCCAACTCCACATGCCTTCTGGCAGAATCCACAAGCTTCCTTGCCGTTCTTTGCTGCCTTCTGGTGCAAACAGTAATTTGCATCGATTGTAGCTACCTTTGGAACAGCCTGTGCGAATGGAATGTAGATTGCCTTCTTGTTGTCAAGATTAAGGTTAAAGTCGTTTGGAACCTTCTTGTTTGGACAGGCTTCGATACATGCACCACAACCTGTACACTTTGTTTCGTCAACATAGCGTGCATGGCGCTTGATGTCGATTGTGAAGTTTCCGATGTATCCCTTTACGCCAACAACTTCTGAGTAAGAAAGGATCCTGATGTTAGGATTCTGGCTTACTTCAGTCATCTTTGGAGTAACGATACAAGAAGCACAGTCGAGGGTAGGGAATGTCTTGTCGAGCATTGCCATCTTTCCACCGACTGTAACTTTCTTTTCTACGATGTCTACAGGGAAGCCTGCGTCTGCAATGTCGAGGGCAGCTGTAATACCTGCAATACCACCACCGATAACGAGGGCTCTCTTTGTAACAGGAGTTTCGCCTTCTGTAAGAGGAGTATTGAGGACAGTCTTAGCAACTGCAGCCTTTGCAAGGGCAATAGCCTTTTCTGTATTTTCTTCAATATTTTTGCCGACCCATGAAGTCTGTTCACGGATGTTTGCAATTTCTACCTTGAACTGATTGAGGCCTGCACGTGCTGCACAAGAGCGGAATGTCTTTTCGTGCATACGTGGAGAACATGAACAAAGAACAACGCCTGTAAGCTTGTCTTCCTTGATATGGTCTTCAATCATCTTCTGTCCGGCAGAAGAACACATGTATGTATAGTTGGTTGAGTAAACAACCTCTGGCATCTTGCCAACTTCTTCTGCGACCTTTGCTACGTCAACTGTACCTGCAATGTTAGTACCACAGTGACATACAAAAACACCAATTCTTTCCATATTTCTACTGTGCTCCTATTTGCGGTACTTTCTGAATGCACTCATCAAAAGCTGCTGTGGTGTATCTTCATCAAGCTTTTCAGGAACCTGAGAAGGATCAAGATGGAGTGGGCCACGTTCGCGTTCAACAACTGTGCGTACTGCATCGATAAGTTTTGCTGGTTCTACCTGGCGTGGGCAGCGTTCGAGACAAGCAAAACAAGACAAACATGCATAGATTGACTTGCTCTTGAGCAATGGTTCTATTTCACCGTTTTCTACCATCTGAACAAACTGATGTGGATGGTATTCCATTGCGTCGTAGTTAGGACAAGTTCCAGAACATTTTCCGCAAACCATGCATTTCTTAGGGTTGACACCGCTTGTTTCAAGAATTCTGTCTTTGTAACTCTGGATTTCTGCTTCGAGCATTATGCTTCCTCCTTTACACCGAGAGCTTCAGCAAGAAGTTCTGTAAAGTAGATTACGTCCATGTTTGTGTCGCCCTGGTTTTTGATCAGGTTGTAGCGGCAAAGTGGACAGCTTGTTACGAGGAAGTCTGCACCCATGTCCTGTGCGTTTGTAATGATCTTCTTTGCACGGGCCTGTGGGATTGAAGGATCTTCAAATGAAGCGTATGCACCGCAGCATTCATTGCGTTCAGCGTAGATTACTGGAGTTGCACCGATAGCCTTGATGAAATCTTCAAGAATCTGTGGATTTTCAGGATCATCAAATTCCATGACCTTTCCTGGGCGGAGGAGGAGACATCCGTAGTAAGCGCCGATCTTCTTTCCCTTGAGAGGATTCTTAACGGCAGCCTTAACCTTGTCCCAACCGATTTCGTCGCGGAGAACTTCAAGGAAGTGGAGAACCTTTGTTTCTCCGTGGTACTCAATACCGTCCTGAGCGAGATAGTTGTTTACTTTGAGAATTGTATTCTCATCGTTCTGCAGGTCGTTGTTTACCTGCTTGATGACATTGTAACAAGCTGAACACAATGTTACCAATGCCTGGTTCTTATCCCTGGAGTCAGCAAGAGCACGAACTGAAGGAAGTTTAGAGGCAATTTCATTCTTGCCTGTTGGATAAACACCACCGCAGCACTGCCAGTCTTCGATTTCTTCAAGTTTGAAACCGAGGGCTTCTGCACACTTGCGGCCGTAGTTATCAAGTTCCTTGGCCTTGTTCTTCAATGTACATCCAGGAAAGTAAGAATAAGTTAGTGTGTTTGTCTGGTCACTCATTCTTTTCTCCCAAAATTATTTGATAATTCACAATGCATAATTAACAATGCATAATTAAGTTTCATGTTGAGCAACTCATAATTCACAATTATTGATTTTTAATTATGAATTATGAATTGATAATTATTTAGCCATCTGTTCCGGATGGAATACCTTGTCAAATTCTGCTGGTGTCATGAATCCAAGCTGAACACATGCATCCTTGAGTGAGATATTCTTTTCGTATGCCAGGTGGCTTGTCTTTGCAGCGTTTTCATAACCGATGTATGGGTTAAGGGCTGTAACGAGCATCAAAGAGTTGTAGAGGTTGAAGTGCATCTTTTCTTTGTTTGCCTTGATTCCAACAGCACAGTTGTTGTTGAAGCTTACCATTACTTCTGCAAGGAGTCTTACAGACTGAAGGAAGTTGTAGGCGATTACAGGCATGAACACGTTGAGTTCAAAGTTGCCCTGTGATGCTGCCATTCCGACTGCTGCGTCGTTACCCATAACCTGAACAGCAACCATTGTCATTGCCTCACACTGGGTAGGGTTTACCTTACCAGGCATGATTGATGAACCAGGTTCATTTTCAGGAATGTAGATTTCACCGATACCACAGCGAGGACCAGAAGCAAGCCAGCGAACGTCATTGGCGATTTTCATGAGGTCTGCTGCGAGAGCCTTGAGTCCACCGTGTGCAAATGTGATTTCGTCCTTAGAAGTAAGGGCGTGGAACTTGTTAGGTGCTGTAACGAACTTCTTTCCTGTAAGTTCAGAAACCTTTGCAGCAACAAGCTTGTCAAATCCCTTAGGTGCGTTGAGTCCTGTACCTACTGCTGTACCACCGAGGGCAAGCTGCTTGAGGTAAGGAAGTGTAGACTTGAGCATTTCCTTGTCACGTTCAAGAGAAGTTCTCCAGCCTGAGATTTCCTGGCTGAACTGAATAGGTACAGCATCCTGAAGGTGTGTGCGTCCAGACTTTACGATGCCCTTGTTTACTTTTTCAAGCTTCTTGAATGTGTCAACGAGGAGGTCAATTGCTGGGAAAAGCTTGTCTTCAAGTTCAACAACGGCAGCGATGTGCATTGCTGTAGGGAATGTGTCGTTTGAAGACTGAGACATGTTGATGTCGTCGTTTGGATGACAGATCTTTTCTCCTGCAATCTGGTTTGCGCGGTTTGCGACAACTTCGTTGCAGTTCATGTTTGACTGTGTACCTGAACCTGTCTGCCATACAACGAGAGGGAAGTTTTCGTTGAGAGAACCGCTGATGACTTCATCACAAGCCTTTGAGATTGCCTTGAGCTTTTTGTTTGTCATTTTCTCAGGCTTAAGGGCATTGTTAGCCATTGCAGCTGCCTTCTTGAGGTAGCCGAAAGCCTTTGTGATTTCGCGTGGCATTGTTTCGATGCCTACACCGATGAGGAAGTTTTCGTGGCTGCGTTCAGTCTGGGCACCCCAGAGCTTGTCTGCTGGAACCTTTACTTCACCCATTGAATCGTGTTCAATTCTGTATTTTTCCATTTGTATATCCTTAGTTAAAGTCAAGCTGGCTGATTACATTCTTGAGTGCTTCTGCAGACTTCTTGAGCTTTTCAACTTCTTCGTCTGTAAGGGCAGGAGCAAGGCGTCCTTCAACACCGTTTCCGCCAACTACTGTTGGAATAGAAAGACATACGTCAGAAATTCCGTATTCACCCTGGAGCAATGTAGAAACGATTGTTACAGAAGGGTTGCTGTTGTGGATGATTTCGCAGAGACGTGCTGTAGTAACACCGATAGCGTAGTTTGTGCACTTCTTTGCTTCGATGATCATTCCGCCTGACTTGCGTACGTATTCTTCTACATCGTCGCGGTTGAGTTCAGCATGCTTGTTGCCTACAGCGTTGTTGTAGTCGTTTACTGGAACTGAAGCGATGTTTACGAGTGACCAAGGTACGAATGAAGAGTCTCCGTGTTCACCGAATACATATGCGTGGAGGTTAGCCTGTCCGATTCCGTATTCATCAGCAATCTTTGTGCGGAGGCGAGCTGTATCAAGAAGTGTACCTGTACCGATGATGTGGTTTGCAGGAATGTTAGAAGACTTGACGAGCTGGTATGTAAGAACATCAACTGGGTTTGCTACGAGAACGTAGATTGCGTCAGGAGCTGCCTTTGTAATCTGTGGAATGATTGTCTTGAAGATGTTTACGTTGATCTGAGCAAGGTCAAGACGAGACTGACCAGGCTTGCGGCCAACACCAGAAGTGATGATGACGATGTCAGAGTTCTTTGCATCTTCGTAAGTTCCTGCGTGGATGTTTACAGGAGCCATGTAAGGTGTACCCTGACGAATGTCCATTGCTTCGCCCTTAGCGCGCTTTTCGTCAATGTCAATGAGAACGATTTCTGTTGCTACAGCCTTAAGACAAAGTGCGTAAGCTACAGAAGAACCAACCTGTCCGGCACCAATAATAGTAATTTTGTTTGCCATATAAATCTCCTGTTAATATAGAATTATACTTTAGTTACCTGAATATAGTATGCCCATTTATACAGCATACCATGTTAAATCATAATCTATATTCCCTTTATTGTTAAGTCCAATTTATTAACAAATTTATTTTCATATTATTTTTTTGCGGTTTTTGGCGTTTCTTGTGAAAAAAGTCACAGTTGAAAGAAATTATTGTGAAATAAATCACAAAGAAATGACCGTCGTTTTCTTTTCAGAGGGGTCTGTCCCCTTTGGCATTCTTTTAGTGGTTTAGGGGTCTGTCCCCTCGATTTTCCTGCTATAGGGGTCTGTCCCCTCAAATTGCAATTTATCAATTTGCTTACTATAATTTAACCATGGATGTTACCAGGCGATTTACGGAACAGGTTTTGGAAACCATGAGGAATGCCATAGAGGAGGCTGACGGAAACGAGGTCTTCTTTGTGGGAAAAATCAATGAGGATGGAATCATTGTGTCCGTAGAAGTCGGGGCCAGGGGAAATGAGGACTCCGTAATCGTAAACGAGCATGTTGCCCGTGGCGGTCATGTCCTTATCCATAATCATCCAAGCGGGTATTTAAGGCCAAGCGAGGCTGATCAGTCCATTGCCTACAATGCCAGCGATACTTCCATGGGCTTTTATATAGTAAACAATGATGTCACAGACGTTTATCCTGTAGTTGAACCGATAAAGCCAAGGAAACTTCTCTATACAAACCCGGATGAGGCGGCTTTTTTCCTTTCCAAGGATGGCCCGCTTGCAAAGAAGAATCCAAATTACGAAGAGCGACCTGCCCAGATGGAGCTGGTCAAGGAAATTACGGCGGCTTTCAACGGCAACAAGATAGGTGTCTTTGAAGCTGGAACCGGCGTAGGCAAAAGTTTTGCATATCTTGTCCCTTCGATTCTTTGGGCTGTCAATAATAAAGAACGAGTTGTTATTTCCACCGGAACCATAAACCTTCAGCAGCAGCTTTATGAAAAGGACATTCCTGCAGCTCAGGAAATCACGGGAAAGAAAATCAAGGCCGTATTATTGAAGGGAAGGCAAAACTATGTCTGCCTCTGGCGCCTTTCCGACGCGGTTACAGAACCGTCCCTTTTTGAAGATGAAAACGACTTGATAAAGAAAATAGATGACTGGACAAGGGAGTCTGAAACCGGAAGCAGGACCGACTTGACCTTCAATCCCCCTGACAGCGTATGGACAAAAGTAAACAGCGAAAGCGATTCCTGCATGGGCGGTAGATGTCCTTTCCGCGAAAACTGCTTTGTCATGAAGGTTAGGAAAGAGGCTGCTGATGCAAACCTCATTGTCGTAAACCATCACCTTCTTTTTGCAGACATTGAAAGCCGCATGAGCGGGGCCGGCTATGAGGATACGGCTGTTCTTCCTCCGTATAAAAGGATTGTTTTTGACGAGGCCCACGGCATAGAGGACAGTGCCACAAGTTTTTTCAGCGAGTCCTTCACCAGGTTTAAGCTTCTAAAGCAGGTGAACCTCCTTTACCGCCAGTGGAGGGGAACAAGGTCAGGTTTTCTTGTTCAGGCGGCGGCGGTTTCTGCTGCGGACGATTTTACGGAAAAAGCCGACGGTTGCATAGAAGCCATTAGGGAGGCGGTCACTGTCCTTGACCAGGATGCGGTTCTTTTGCTTGAAGACGGGTTCAATGTAAGGATCCATGATGGAAATGCGGAAAACTACAGCCAGATTTTTGAAGGAATCGAAAAGCTTAAGGATGCCGTTACTGATTTCTATAATCTTGCCAGGATGGTTCTTTCCAAGATAGACGAAAAGGATTCCGACATTCCTGCAGTATGGGAGTCAAAGATCGTACTCAGCCGCATTGAAGGGTATAGCGTTCTCTTTGAACATTTTGTAAATTGGGATGCCCACAGGGACAAGGTTTACTGGATGCAGAAGGTTCGCATGCCTCCAAAGACTCCGGGGGAAGAGCCGGTTCTTTTCGTTCAGTTCTATGAAACTCCCCTTGATATTGCGCCAATGATGAACGGCGGGGTATTTGAACCTTTGGATTCCGTTGTCTGTACAAGTGCCACTTTGCGCACGGAAAATCATTTCGGTTACTGGCTCAGAAGGACCGGTGCCTGCTTTGTTGAAGAAGAAAGGCTGGCCAAGAACAGCTTTGAGTCTCCATTCCCATACAGGACCAATGTGCTTTTTGGTGTGCCTGCCGATGCACCTTTCCCTGACAGCCCATATTACCAGACCTATGTGGAACAGACGGTTCCAAGGCTGATTGAAGCAGCCGGGGGAAGGACCCTGGTGCTCTTTACTTCCTACGACAGCCTTAAATACGCCTATAATGCCGCAGCCAGCACTTTGGTTGGCAAAGGAATAACCCTGTTCAAGCAGGGGGATGACGACAGGTTCCGTCTTCTTGAAAGCTTTAAGGAAGATACCCAGAGCGTACTTTTTGCTACGGACAGTTTCTGGGAAGGCGTTGATGTTCCCGGGGACAGCCTCAGTCAGGTCATAATCGTAAAACTGCCTTTTGCCGTTCCCAATGACCCGGTTTTTGCCGCAAGAAGCGAAGACCTTGAAAAGAAGGGCGGAAATTCTTTCATGCAGCTGAGCGTACCTCAGGCTGTCATTAAATTCAGGCAGGGCTTTGGAAGGCTTATGCGCCGCGGTGATGACAGGGGGGTGATCATTGTCCTTGACCGTCGCATCGTGGAAAAGCGCTACGGAAAGATGTTTACCACAAGCGTCCCAATGAGCCGCCGCATGTACAATCCTCTGGAACAGATAATCAGTGCCGTGGAAAAATTTTTCTAGCGGAATTTTAAAATAATGAAAGCCCCGCAGTTTTTACGGGGCTCCTGCCTAAATGGCTATTGGCAAATGCTTTCGCCCTTTATCTTCTCTTTCCGAAAAGTCTAAGCAAAGAAAGGAAAATGTTGATGAAGTCAAGGTAAAGCTCAAGGGCTCCGATGATGGCGATCTTTTTGTATGCATCAGAATCGTTTGCCCTCTGTGCAGTGCGGAGGATCTTCTGTGTGTCGTAGGCTGTAAGTCCTGTAAAGATTACTACAGTAGCCATAGAAATGAGCCAGTCAAGCATAGGTGACTTCATGAGCCAGTTGATGAGCGACACGATGATAAGACCGATAACTGCCATTGAAAGGTAGTGTCCGGCCTTTGAAAGGTCCTGCTTTGTTACCTTGCCGTAAATGCTCATGAAAATGAACATGGCTGCGGCACCTCCGAAACAGAACACAATGGAACCCAAATCAAAGACTATGAAGATGGATGAAAGGGTGATTCCGTTGATGACAGAGTAGGCCACGAACATCAGTCCTGCACCAAAAACCGAGATGCTGCGGATTGACATGGAAAGGATGAAAACAAGGGCGATTTCTGCAACTGCAAGAACCTTGAATCCCATGGCTTTGTTGCCAAAAATCATCTGAAGAAGCTGTTCGTTTGTTGCCGTGTAGAAAGCAGCTGCCGCACTGATAAGGAGGGCAAGTCCCATCCACATGTAGGTCTTTGTGATGAACTTCTGCCTGTCGTCGGCAGTTGGTCTGTAGTTTATTCCTTCAATATTGTTCATAGTGTTTTCTCCCAAAATATTTAGTTTTTATTGTTCTTCTTCTTCCTTGAAAAGGAAGATGTCCTGAATCTTTACGCTGTAAGTGGAATTGAGTTCCACCGAATCAATTTTTTCACTTGTAAGAGGGACTGTAAAGCTGTAGTTGACCGGTGTATAGCCAGGGCAGGTTACTTCAACCGTAAAGTTGAACTTCTTGTTCATGCCTTCTGACACGGCTTCATGCGGTGCCATCCAGAATGAATAGCTTCCCTTTGTTGCTTCAAAAGTCATGCATGGATTCTGCCATGTAGGATCGATCATTTCAACTATTTCCCCGTTCAAAGTAAGCTTTACGCTTGCTCCTGAGAGAGGTTCGAAAGTGTTTCCGTCAAAAACATTTCCCATGAAGGTTGGGAAGTTGAATTCTGCAGTATTGATTTCGACTGAAACACCGGCCCTCTTGATGCCTTTCTGATGATAAGGACGTTTTGCAGTGTTTACAAGGCGCATTCCTTCCACACAGAGCTTTTCAATGTCAATCGTAATCTGGGCGTTTTCCTTAATGAGGTTTGTATTGTGGGTAACTCCACGGCCACCTACAACATATCTTGGTGTTACCCTGTTAAGTACATAACAGATTGTATCAAGGCGGCAATGTTCACAGTCACAGGTAAGCCATACAGATTTCTGTTTCATTACTTCGTCATAAAGGGCATTTACCTTGTCAGTAACGAATTCTTCCATGATATTGTGAATGTTCATTTTTGCAGCTGCCATAATCACTCCGAATATAATGTGTTTTATATAGTAGAATTATAATATCCTTTATTCCATTTAACAACTGAATTGTTCAGAAAGGGAAGATTTAATCCTTTAAATTGAATGGTTTATATAGTAGAATTAGTGCGATGAATTTAAAAGTTTTGGCTGCATGTTCCATGTCATTTTTCCTCTTTTTTTCCTGTGCTTCCCATACCAGCGAGGACAATTCTTCGGGGGTGACTTTAAAATCTACGGCCTCAAAACTGGATTCTTCTACGGAATGGACTGCATCAATTGAATCAGACCTGCTTTCCCAGTCTTATCGGGAAACAAAAGGGATTTCTTCTAAAATTGATGCCTCAATAGATTTTTTACCGGCCTCAAAGGCTTTTGATGAGGGCAAAAGGATATTCCCTGAAATTACCGGAGCCTATAGCCTTGATACTGGAGACATGCCTGAAAAATGCCATGCACTTCTGAACGATTTCCTTAAGGCCTTTGAAAAGGGCGAAGGACTTGAATCCTTTGTTGAAGGGGGATGCGTCTATTCCATTGTAATGTTCAAGTACGATTTTGACCGCCTCTATGGAGACGCAAAGGTTTTATGGCATGCCATAGGAGAACCGTTCTGCGGCGAAGGTTATTACCAGTGTCCCGTTAGGCTGTTTTTTGAAAGTGAAAAAAATTATGATGGCGAACATGCGGATGCCATGATTTTTGTAAGAGACTGTGATTCAGGTTTCAAGATTGTTTCTGTGGACCTGATGAACAGTGCAGGAGAGTAACATGCAGGAAGAAAAAGAACTTACCCGTATTGAAAGGGAGCTTGTATTGCAATATCTGAGGGACGACAATGTTCCCCTTACGGTTACTCTTGAAGAAAAACCGGAGCAGGCGGATGCTTCCCTTGTGGATTCAAAGACAGATGTTCCCGGAAAGGAAAAGAGGGTTCCTGCCAGTGCTGTATTCCCTGTTGCCATTCCTTCAAGCCAGATTGATGTCCTTAAGCAGGGGATCATTCTCCTTAAGAATCCTGCCCGTACAGTTCAGCCTTTCCTTGGAAAACAGGTTCGCGTGCAGTTTTACTTCAATCATCTTGGACTTTATTTCATTACGGAAATGAAGGAATTTTCCCAGGGGCTTGCCATCGTTGTTCCGTCTTCAATCAAAAGAATTCCCGATGTTGTTGCCTCAAGTGAGTATGATTTCAGCGGAACCGTTTCCTTTAAGACTGAAAAATCCACTGTCAGCATTGATTGCATTCCGTTGAACAAGTATCCTGTTTTTGTTTCCCCTAAATGGGCTGACATTCCCGAATCAAATCAGCATGAAGCAAAGGCTCTCCTTGAAAAATTTGTTGCTGATGCAAAATCCGGGGAAGGAGCTCCCATTGGAAACGGACTTCATCTTCTGGCCATTGCAAGATACCTTACTGAAAAAAGCATCTGCACTCCTGAAGCTGTGGATGGAAGGGCAATGCCGTTCAACATCATTTTCGTTGACGACAAAAGGGTTGTGCTTGCAGGCGGAAAAGGAACTGAAAGCCTGGTTGGCGGCGCCGATTACAACCTGAACCTTGTGTTTGTTCTTGCTGAAAACAGGCTTTTGAAAAGAAATGTAAGCATCGAATGTCAGGTTGACTGCATTTATGAAAACGAATTTTCACCGGATTTGAAATGCATTTCCCTTAAGTATGAAAAGCTTAAGGAAGAAGACTACAGGTTCCTTTATGAAAGGATTACGGGGAAAAAATACGGCGCAGACTGATTGTTATGGGACCAGGATTATTTCTGGTCCTTTATTTTTTCCTTTTTCTTGTTTCCGATGAGGGCAGCAACAGGCTTAAGTCCGTCAATGTTGTCGCAGATAATCTTGATGATTACAAGGATAGGCACTGAAAGAATCATTCCTGCAAACCCCCAGATATATCCCCAAAGGGTAAGGCTTACAAGGATGAGGAAAGGAGAGATGCCAAGGTCGTTGCCTTCCCATTTTGGTTCAAGGATGCTTCCAAGAATGGAATTGATGGCCAATATTGAAACGGCAACGATTACAATTTTGTAACCTGTCGGATAGAACTGAATCACCGAAAAACTCGTAGTCATTACGAAGGAAATTGCAGACCCAAAGTTAGGGATGAAATTCAGTACGAAGGCAAGAAATCCCCAGACAATAGGGAAGTCAAGTCCCACAGAAAGGCAGATTATTCCCACAAGGGTACCTGTAAGCAATGAGATGTAGAACTTTATGGAGATGAACCTTGTTACATCGGAGATAGTCTTTATCGTTATGTAGATGATTTTCCTGTTGAGTTTTTCTTCCGGGAAAGCAAGCTTTATCTTGCTCTTCATTTCCCGCATTTCCATCATGAAGAAAAGAATCAGTAGGGAAACCATGAATATGACCTTTGCACCTGAAAGCAGGAAGTTGCTCAGGCTGATGGCGGAATTCTGAACGAAGGTGCGGACCCCCAGGGAATTCCAAAGGTTTGCAAAAAGGGATGAATTTTCATCGAAAGGTAATTTGAAGGTTTCCGCAATCATGGAGTAAACGCTTGTAAATCTAGCCTCGTATCTAGGGTAGGCTGCGACAATGGACTTGCAGCTGGAAACCAGGATGTTTGCGATTACGGAAAAAAGAAAACCGGTTACTGCAATGACAATGAGCACTGCCAGTATCCATGGAATCTTGAAACTGTTCAGCTTCTTTACGAAAGGGTAGAAAATGAAGGAAAACAGGATGGAAATGGTTATCGGAAGAACAAAACTTGCCGTAACCTTTAAAACTGCAAGGGCCACAATGGAAGCAACAAAGCACAAGATGTAGTAGATGCCTTTCGAATAGTTTTTGTTTTCCATCATGGCCCTCCGGATTTATTCCAGGAAATTATTTCTTTGAAATGATTACTGGAGATTCAATGTTTGCCTTTGGTCCGATCTTGTCGAATCCGCAGAAAGGAACGAGAACTTCAGGAATTGTAACCGAACCGTCTTCGTTCTGGTAGTTCTCGATGAGGGCAAGCATTGCACGGCCTACGGCGATTGCAGTACCGTTGAGCATGTGAACGTACTTGTTCTTTCCGTCATCGTCACGATATTTTACGTTAAGGCGGCGAGCCTGGAAGTCTGTACAGTTAGAAGTAGATGTTACTTCACCGTAGTCTCCTTCAGGGTGCTTTTCGTCTGCGCGGCCAGGCATCCATGCTTCAAGGTCCCACTTGCGGTAAGCTGGAGCACCAAGGTCGCCTGTACATGTATCAACTACATGGAATGGAATGCCAAGTCCTGTAAAGATTTCTTCTTCAATCTGGCGAAGCTTTTCATGGAGTTCGTCTGACTGTTCTGGTGTTGAATATACGAACATTTCAACCTTGTCAAACTGGTGAACGCGGTAAAGTCCCTTTGAGAACTGTCCGGCAGCACCTGCTTCGCGGCGGAAACAGTGAGAAAGTCCGCAGTACATCAATGGGAGCTTGGACTTGTCGAGGATTTCTCCAGAGTGGTATCCACCGAGTGTGATTTCTGCTGTAGCAACGAGACAGGTTCCTTCTTCTTCAATTGCGTAAACATTTGATTCGTTTCCGCGTGGGTTGAATCCGATTCCCTTGAGAACTTCTTCCTTCGCAACATCTGGTGTAATGAATGTTGTGAACCCGTGCTTGCGGAGGATGTTCATTGCGTACATGATGAGGGCCTGTTCAAGGAATACTGCTTCATTCTTGAGGTAGTAGAACTTAGGTCCAGAAACCTTTGTTGCGCGTTCAAAGTCGATGAGGTCAAGTGCTTCCATGATTTCTACATGGCTCTTTGCCTTGAAGTCAAACTTGCGGATTGTTCCAACCTTCTTTACTTCAAGGTTTTCTGTATCGAGTTTTCCGATAGGTGTTTCAGGATGTGCCATGTTAGGAATCTGGCGTCCTGCTTCATCAAGGGCTGCTTCTACTTCGTTGAGCTTTGCTTCTTCAGCTGCAATCTGCTCCTTGAGAGTCTTTCCTTCGTCGATATATTTCTGGCGTGTTTCAGGATCAAGCTTCTGCTTCATTGATGCTGCATTTTCATTGCGCTTCTTCTGAAGTTCCTGAAGTGATGTTGTAAGTGCTGTGCGTTCGTCAAAAAGTTTTACAACAAGGTCAGCATCTGCCTTTGCAGGATCCATGTTGCGGTCGATGATGTTCTTTTTAACTGCTTCAAGGTTTTCTTTAATAAATCTGTAGTCTAACATAATAAATCCTCGTGGATGTAAATATATATAAATTTGTGTTTATATGCAATTGAAGTGGTTTACTGCAGTTCGTAAGTTACATCAACTGTAACGCTTACTGAAGATGAACCGCCTGAAATTGGTGTGCGCATCAAATCAGTCTTGTACATTGGTGCATTATTAACCGGAACATAACCACCTTGGTGTTCCTGAATGTTCATTACCTGACCAAGAGTAAGACCGCTTGCGGAAACAAGAATATTTGCCTTCTGATCAGCATCGCGGGCAGCAAGGATTCTAGCCTGCTTTTCGGCCTCTGATGTGTCTCCAGCCGAATAGCTGAGGGAGTTCATCTGGTTTGCGCCTGCCTTTATAGCTGCATCAATAATCAATCCTGTTCTTGAAACATCCTTGATTGTTACATGGAGTCTGTTTGAAACCACATAAAGGAAGGCAGATTTCTTTGAATACTGCCTGTCTGCTTCTTCCTGCCAGATGGAGTAATCTGATGTTTGCAATGAATCTGTTCCTATACCGGCTTCTGTAACTGCCTTCATTACGGCTGTCATTTTTTCTGCGTTTTCTGATGATGCCTTTATCACATCGTCATTTCTTGAAATTACGGAAAGAACAAGGTTTGCTTCCTTGTTTTCCACGGCAACGGATCCTGTTCCTGTTACAGTGATTGTACGCATCTTCTTTTCTGTCTTGATCATGCAGGAGGTAAGCGACAGGACGGCAGCTGCAATAAATAAAACTTTTCTCATTTTCTCTCTATCCTTTATCTAATGTTGAAATAGAATTTCCTAAGGTAAGTGATTCTTTCGTTTGCCTTTGGCCAGTGAATGCTCTGTGGGTAGCGGCGCACAATTGTTTCGTAAGTGTCCAAAGCACTCTTTATGTTTCTTACGGAAGAGTTGCTTTCAAAGGTCTGTCCCTGAAGCATGAGGCCTTCGTCGATTTTTGTAGTTGCCTTTGCAAAGAAGTCGTCAAGGTAGGCCAGGGTTTCTTCATATTTTTTATTCTTGAAGCTTTCCTTTGCCTTTTCCAAAATCTCATCGGAAGCCATGTTTTCTGTATTCTGAATTGAACTCTTTGAGACTGTCGGAACAGTTTTTTCAGCCGATTCCATTTCTGAGGCATAGGAATTTTCCGATTTAGGTGCCGGTGCCTTGTGTTCAACTTCAGAGGTTTTCTTCTGGATTACAGTCTTGGAGCCGTTGTCACTTGGATTTTCGATTGGAGCGGCAGCAGGAACTGGAGCCGGAACCTTCTTTGCTTCAGTTTTTGCCACAGGCTTTCTTGAAGACGATGGCGCAGTACTCTTAGGCTTTACAGGTTCAGTCCTTGAATAATTCAATTCTGCAGTTTCATGAACATCCAGAGGTTTAGGCTGGGTAAGAATCTGTTTTTCAGGCTTTGGAGGAACTGCCTCTGCATAGGATGGTGCAACTGCGTGTTCCGGAGAATTGTTGTTCCCCTTGATTTCCACCTGAAGGTAGTCGTCTATGAATTTTCCTGTAAGCTGATCGTTCTTGTAGAAGTGGAGGATTGTGTTTCCTTCTTCCCTTGAGCGCAGGCTGAATACAGTGTTTCTTTCACCGATTTTGCGGCCAAAGTAGCGCATGTTTGTCTTGTTGTCCACTTCGCCAAGGTATATCCATCCAGTTCCAGGGTAAACGATGTCCAGGTACTGGCTGTTTTTCATTTCTACGGCACGGGAAGGAACAACGACTATCTTGTTTTCATCCTTTCCTTCAGCCTGGTTTTCCGAAGGTTCGTTAGATTCTGAAAGGAGTTCTGAAGATTCAACTTCTTCTACGGCTGCTATGCCTTCAACTTCTGCTTTTGGTGCAGGCTGCGGCTTTTTTTCTGGCGCTGGAGCCGGCTTTTTTTCCTGAACCGGTTCAGGCTTCTTTTCTGGTGCAGGGGCTGGAATCACTGCAACGGTTTCTTTTGGCGTAGAAACTGGTTGAGGAACAACTTCTACCTTTGTTTCGGTTTTTTCGGCAGGTTTTTCTGCCTCTGCCTTTTCTTCATTATTTGCAACTGAAACTACAGCTGTTTCTGATTCTGAAGTTTTCTTTTCTTCTTCCTTTGGTTCTTCAGCAATTACTTCTGCAGGTTTTTCTTCTTCTTTTGCTGCAGGTTCTGAAGGCTGAAGGAACACAGGTTTTGGATCGCTTTCGTAGTAGCCTGGAATGTCCTCGATGAGTTCAAGTACAGGTTCTACCACAGGTTCTTCCTTGATTTCTTCAAATTCAGATTCTTCCGCCGGTTCTTCTGGTGTCTGAATTTCTTCTGTTCCTTCGGCAGGTGCTGCTTCAGTTTCTGGTGCCGGTGTTTCTGCCTCAGGCTCTACTGTTTCTGCAGTTTCCGGTGCATCAACAGGAACTGATTCTGCTTTTGGTGCAGAACCGCAAGAGAATAAAAATAATGAAAAGGCAATGACTGCCGTTGATTTTGATATTGTTTTTACAAGACTTTTTTTCATGGCGCTGCTCCCAGTATTTCGTCAGCTACTTTTTCGTTTGCTTTTCCTAGTTCTTCAACAGTGCTTTTGTCCGGCACCGTAAACCATCTATCGAATTCCCTGTCGGTCCACTGTGGATTCTGTTCCCTTGTAAAGTAGTAGTCCTCAGTCAGGTTTTCTTTTTTGGGTTCAAAAAAATCTTCCACTGCAGAATAGGGGATGGCATCCGGGAAAATGTTTTTATCCGCCTTCTGCTTTTTAGGTTCAGAAAGGGCTCCAAGAATGAAGGCAAGGACAGCAAAGGCGATGAGAATTACACAAACTGCAACCGTAAGCTTTGTGTTTTCCTGAATGAAATTTTCAATTCTTTCCTTTATGTTGTCCAAGACCTGCATTTTTTACTGGTTGTCTCCCTTTTGCCCTTCAGTTTCCTGAGAAGGAGTTTCTTCCTGTGGCTGAACTTCTTCATTCTGAGTTGGCTGTGCTTCTTCAGCATTTGCCGGCTGAGTTTTTTCCTGTTCTGCAGGTTTTGCTTCAGCTGGTTCCGTCTCAGCAGGTTTTTCAACTATCTTGAGGGAACCGTCCGGATTGTGTTCGCGGCGAGGTGGGCGAGGTGGAATTACAACGCCTTCCTCTGGTGGAACATCTTCTTCAACAAAGTCTTCCTGACTGTCGAAGGTAATGTTTCCGTTGAGGGTATCCTCGTCAAGGCGAACCTGAAGGATTTTTGTGATTCCCGATTCTTCCATTGTAACACCAAGCATTGTTGATGCACCCATAACTGTCTTTCTGTTATGAGTGATGACAATGTACTGGCTTATGTTTCCGAAGGCTCTCAAAGTGCTTACGAAAGAGGAAACATTCTTGTCGTCAAGTGCCGCATCAATTTCGTCCAGGAGACAGAATGGTGAAGGGCGAACCTGGTATGTTGCAAAGAGAAGTGCAACCGCAGTCATTGTCTTTTCACCGCCGGAAAGCAGTGAAATGTGGGAAAGTTTCTTTCCAGGCGGCTGTGCGTAGATGTCGATACCTGATGTAAGTACATTTGCAGGATCAACCAGCTTAAGCTCTGCCTTACCACCGTTCATCAGACGGCGGAACATGTTGTGGAAATTCTTTCTGATCTTGTTGTATGTATCAAGGAACATTTCAGAAGACTTTGTCCTGATTTCTTCGCTGACACGAACAAGGCTTTCCAGAGTCTTCTTTGTGTCGTTGTAGCTAGCCTGCTGACGCTCGTAGCGTTCCTTTTCTTCTGCAAACTGTTCAACGGCCATGAAGTTAACCTGACCAAGTTCCTGAATCTTCTGTTTTGTTTCTGCAAGTTTTTCTCGGATAACCTGTACAGGAGTTGTAATCTTGTACATTCGTTCCTCGAATTCCATAAGGTCGCGGGAATAGTTGTCCATGAAGTTCTGCTTTACATTCTGGATTTCTGTATCGCTCTGGGCAAGGGAAACATTGAGTTTTTCAAACTGAGCCTGATACTTGTCCCTTTCCTCCTGCTTTTTCTTGAGGGTGTTCTGTTTGCCGGAAACCTTGCTGTTGCAGTCGTCGATCTGCTTCTTGATTGCGTCGACTTCGTCCATGATTTTGGAACCCTGCTTTTCAATTTCAGCAATCTGCTCTTCGAGTTCCTGAAGCTGTTCTTCAACTTCATCGCGGCGCTTGTTTTCTTCGTAGAGTTCGTTTTCCTGTTCCTTGAGGGAAACTTCTTCCTGTGCAAGGGCACGCTTGAGCTGTGAAATCTGCTGCTCGCAGTTCTTGATCTGCTGGATCATGGCAGCCTGGTTTACGCGGAGGTCTTCAAGAGTCTTCCTGTATTCGTCGATGCGCTTTCCAAGTTCAACATTCTTCTTTGCAAGCTCTTCGTTTTCTTCCTGAATTGCTTCAATCTGCTTAAGGTTGTCCTGGATTTCCTTGTCGATGGAACGCTTCTGGGTGATGATACCTTCAGGAGAAAGGAAATCGTCGATGAACTGTGGAGTTGTCTTTGTATAGGATTCAACGCAAATAGCAAGTTCGTCAAACATCTTTCCAAGGTCTGTAAATGCGTTGACTGCATCTGTGCCCATCTTTGCGGCTTCTTTTTCCGGATGAGAAGGGAGGGATGCAAAGTCCTTGAAAATGTTTGCGCGGCCATTTGCAAAAATCTTGATCTTTTCAAGCTGTGTGTTGAGCTCTTCCTTTGCCTTTTTGTTTGCGGCTGCGGAGTATCCTGCATCCTTAAGCTTTGCATCAAGTTCCGTAACGATGTCTTCAGTAATCGAAGCAAGTTTCTTCTGAAGTTCGGCACGGGCGCTGTTAAGGTTCAAAACCTTTCCACCGTT
>JAUNCR010000040.1 GCA_030526505.1 Spirochaetales bacterium | reverse complement strand
AACATAGACATCAAAACCATACATCTCCAGCAGTGCATTTATCACATTAAATAGAATCGTGTAACCGATATCCATAAGACAATTGGTTATATCCTGTTTTGCTCTAGGCCGTCTTGATTTCCAATTATGATTATTAAATAAAGACTGAAAATAAAGCTTTGCACTTACTCCCTCAATGCCCATAATTTTCTGGACGTCAAGGTTTTCTTTCAAGACATCTTTTTCAAATTGTTCCAGTTTTTTGACTGTGTCTTTTTCTTCCTCCGTCTTATTTCTTTTCTTTTTTAGTAGATAATTCTGATTATGAATCTTATTTGCAATTACATGGGCGGCAATTGAAGTTTCTTTCAGGTTATATTGTTTTTTACGAAGCAGTACATTTCCTTCTGCTTTTGCGGGAATTATTTTTACAACTCTCAAATTCGAAGTCATTAACACGATGTTAAACCCAAATTTGGAAGCTCTATCCAATAAACCAGAAGTAATACAATAATCGCCACAAATGAATAGAAGGAAAAGTCTGTAGCAAGTTGATTGATGTTTTACTGTACCTTCTTCATCTTGGATTAAAAGATTGTCGTTCTTAAAACTGATTTTTTCACCTTTTGAAGTAAAAACAAAGGCTATCTGTTTACATTCAAAATCTCTTGTACTCATCATAGCAAACTCATATTCCTAGAAACCACCGTTATAAGCCTTTGGAGCTAATGGTCGGTCACAAAAATCGTTGTAGATGCAATAGCGACATTTATCTGCAGAATGAGGTTCATACGAATCTACATTGAAATTCTGCATCTCCAAATTTGTTTTCTTGAACTTTGCGAACATTTCCGGATTGTTTTCTGGGAGTTCAGCCGGAAAAACTTTATTGTCATCACTAGAATAAAATCTGATCTGTTTTACTTCATATCCCATTTCCCGAAGACAAATACATTGGGCATATAGTTGAAAGAGATATCCGTCATATATTGTCTCAATGTGTTTTTTACGCTCTGTAAGGAGACCTGTCCCCTTGTCGTAAATATCAATTTTACCGCACAGTTTATATTCATTTGAATAAACATCTATTCCTTGCAACACATTTTTATGTGTAGAGTAGTGCTGGTTGTCTATGGCTTCATGGACAGTCTTACCATCTAACTGAGCGTCATTGTAATAAAGCCGCTCAGCCAAATTCCCGTAAAGCTGATGGTAATAAATCGAAAGGGGACAGAAAATAAAATCATTCAGATAGGTTATTTTCAGATAAAGTTCCATATCAATTTCTACCGATATGACTAATTTTTATACTCCTTTTCTTGAACAAAACGGAACCAGTCAACATTCTTGATGTTTTGAATCACGCCTTTTTCATCACGGTTGAAATCATTTTGGAGCAAATACAAACCTTTTAATGCAATGTGATATGCACCGTTTGCATCAGCATCAACAGGAAGTTTTGCTTCTTTTCCAAAAGCAAGCTGTTCACGACTGTCAAAGAAAGTTCCGTCATCAGCTTTTACAGGAGAAATCAGATAGTCTATTTCACTGTTTGGGATTGAATTTCGCATCTGGAGGGTAGTGTTGAAAGACCTCAGCAGTTCATCAAAGAAAGAAGCATTTGCCTTTTCTGCCTGTACAGTTTGTAGTGAATCAATAAAGTTTTCTTCGTTATGCCAGTTCACTCCAAATTCGTCAAACTTCTTTTTGAGGTTTTCTGTTGGACTTACAGTGAAAGTCTTGTTTTCTTTTCTGCTGTAAACAATTCTTTCTCCGCGAGTATAGATATCCCATTTCTTGAAGTAGTCTGCATTGTCACCAAAGTTTGAATAATCCACAGTAAACACAAAGCAATCCTCTTTAGAGTCATATCTGATTCCATCAAACTTATCAAAGAAACCTTTTTTCTTTTCAACATTTGTGAGACCTGCTGTATTAAATAGATTTGCAAATCCAGTCTTAGGATCAATCTTTGAAGTATAAGCTGCAGGAATGTAGAAAAGCCAACCACATTGCTTATAGACATCACTTACATTTGCAGATTTATCTGTAAGCTGATAAGCATTCAAAACTCCACCTGGTTCTGTAATTGCTTTATCCTTGAATACAAGATAATTCAGTTTTTCAATAAGCATATTTTCAAACTTCTGGTAAACCTGGCGTTCAACAGCAAAACGACCCCGTTTAAAACCAAAATTCAAATCTTCCATTACGACAATGGCATTGTTATCGATCATCAGTTTTGCAATTTCATGAATTACATTAGAAAGATAACCTTCCTTAAGTTCCTTGATATTGCCGATTGTCTGCCAGTTTTTGCGGGCCTTGTCTCTGTCACCTTCTTTGTGCACAAGTTTTTCCTGATAATTTACTTTTACAGTTTTATCATTTCTAACCTGTTCAACAAGATTCAAAGTTTTCTGCATTTCAATTTCACCTTTCTGATTGATAAGTGAAAGGTAAATAAGATGTCGCTCGCCACGGTCAAGACCAATTACTTTTACATCAGGATTGTTTTTAAGGACTTCAAGAACTTTGTCATTAAATTTGCGACCTGTTAATTCAGGTGCTTTAAAGTTCATGGTGATTGGACAATGGAAAAGATAAGTTGCTTCTGTAAAGTGTTTGTCTTTTGTGATTTCGTGTTTTGCTTCTTTAAAAACAACTGTTCCAGAATCCAATAATTTCTTTGCGTCATCAGAAATAGAATCAACCATATTATTTTTAAGCTGATATATTTCCTGATAAATCTCTTCTGAAATTGATTTTCCATCTGTTGTTGTTCGATTTACAAGAACAGAACCTTTTTTGTGTTTTACAATTTTAATATTTTCGTTTGCAGGTCGATAGAAAAGTTCTGCTTCACCATTAAGTTTTAAACAAACATCCTTAAGGTTTTCTTCACTAAAAAGATTTTCCCAGTAAAGGGTATGCATATTCTTCTTACCAGAAGCCTTTTCTGCGAAGTCCTTGTTGTAAATCTGAAAAAGGAAAAGTTTGCCAGAATCTACAAGAGTGTTGATTTTTGAGTCGGAAATTTTATTGAAAGTAACCTTATACCCTTGTAATTCTACTTCTTTATAGAATCCACTCATATCTTCATAAGAGCGTGTGTCTGAAAATTTAAATCCAAATTTCTTCCAGTCTTCATGACGGTTAATTGCATCTTTGAACCAGTCAATTAACTTATACATGAATTCTTTGTCAAACTTATCACCTTTTTTATGCTTTCCTTCTTCATAGCCGATTAGAATATCTTTTGGAGGTAAAAATGTTTCCTGTCCTTTTGTTGAGAAAAAAACTTTCGGGAGCATTTTGTTTGGTCCTGGCAAAAGTTTATAAACCATCTTTTCATAGCAAGATTCTTCTGTGCATTCTTCTTTAGGAAATTTTGGCTTATCTTTTGGATTGAATATTCCAAGGTAATATTTACCATCTTTTTTTAGCAAGATGGCATCATTTGCTGATTCCTTGTTTTCGTCCCATCCATCTGCCAAAGTTGGACAGTCAAAATTTAACTTGAACTTCTTAACTTCCCCAACTTTCTTTGTTACAAAGTTACGCACCTTATTATACAAAGGAACAATTTCAGAAAGTTTTGTAAGAATCTCGTCAAGTTTTGAATAGAAAGCTGAATCCTTCTGTTCTTCACCACGGTAATCAGCCATCTTCAAGTAATGGTAAAGATTCTGAACTTCATCAAGAAATTCTTTGATTGGAGTTGCGGCATCTTTTTCTGCCTGAAGATTTTTCTTAGATTCAAAATCAATTGCAGCATATGCAGTGTTGATTTTTGAAAGAAGCAATTCATCTTCTTTTTTTAGTGTAAAATAATTCTTTGCAGTAAGAGTTACTTGTTCTTCATTTTTTTCGCAATACTTTTCGTAAGCCTTCTGAAGATCTGCAAGAGAATAGTCTTTTTTGGCAATTTCTTTTGTTACTTTTTCTGCCTGAGTTTCCGAAAAGCCTTTTTTAGTTTTACTTTCTTCAATAATGAATAACCCCTGGCTCAATGTAGACCAGTGACCATAAATGGCTTGCGAAAACGCTGTAAGTTCTTTTGCTGGGACAAAAATTTCTTCAAGATTATAGTCATTGTCTGAATTGAAAGTTTCCTTTATTAATGAAACTACAGAATCATAGGTCTCTTTTTTGAATTTCTGAACTGTATAATAAACTTCATCGTTATTTTCGAAGCCTACAGGAATAAAAGAAGCGGTGTCCCGGTCACTTAAAATCTGCTTAAAAAGTACAACCATTTTTCCACGAAGTTTATTTTTTTCTGCATCTGGAAGTTGCTGCCGGGTAAGATTTATTTTTTCATTCAAACCTTGAATCTTCTCTGCTCCTGCTTCGGCAGAAATACCACCAATCACAGTGTTATAAAAATCAATTCCGGTCTGAGTAAGCACTTGATTAAAGGATTCTGGATTAAAAATATCCTTAAGTTTTTTCCCATTTAAATATGAGGTAAGAGACTTTTCAGTTTCTTCTATAATGTTTGGAAATTCTTTCTGAAGTTTTTCAAAAAGTTTAACATTGGCATAAAATTTAGGAAAATTTTCATTTACGATTCTAAAACTGATAGCAGTAGACTTTTCTTCATCGCTATACATGTTTTTCCTATTTTCATGAAATCCAGTAAAATATGTGCTGAACTTATCAAATACTTTTAACGCATCCTGCTTATCTGTAATTTCTTCTGCTTTTGCACTCTTAATAATTTCTGGTAAAAGCTCCGAGAGTAATTCTTTCGCAAAAAGTTTCTTATACCTTTCATCAGAAGTGAACTGTTTTACAATTTTTCCTCTCATTACAGACTGTAATTTTTGCAAATCTATTTTTATTCTTGCCTTATTTACTTTATCTGCCTGACTTTGAAATAAATCAAATTCATCATATAGAGGCCCCCATTCAAAAGAAACCTTGCTTAAAACATCCTGAATAAATGAGCGATGAAAATCATCAATAAGATCTTTTACCTGTTTGTATGAGTTGGCTCTCTTCTTATCATTATCCAGCAGATTAATTTTGTCTAGATTTTCCTGTGTCCTTCCTATTGGAATCAACTTGTTTCTCAATGTAATGGAACGAGAATATCCATTTTCCTGTCCGCAAAATTCATTAATTGTAACCATATAAAATCCCCCTTTTGTGTATTTGAACAAAGTACACTAATAATTTTAATCAAATAATAGTAAAACACCAATTTTTAATGTTCAAAAAAAATAATACCACGAAGGGTAGATCAAAAAATGATAGGGGTATAGATTTAAAGGAATAAAAAAAACCGCCCTAAACAAGGACGGTTTTTCGCGTAAGCGTAGCGCCACGGACGGCGCGTCATCGGTTAAGCAATGCAGTGGCCAGAGGTTTGAGAATCAAACCTCTGCATGAAAAATTGACAGGAGGTCAATTTTTAGGCCATAACCTTGCGGAGCTCATATTCAACGATGTCTGTTGCACCAAGGGCCTTGAGCTTTGGAAGAAGGTTTGGAACGTCTTTCTTCTGAACTGCAATCTTAACAGCATAGCCGTTTCCACCAAAGAGAGGGCTTACAGTTGGGCTCTTCATTGAAGGAGTTCCCTTAACGAGGGCTTCAAACTTGTCTTCTGCAACGTTCATTTCGAGCATAACCTTTGAGCGGGCATTCATTACTGCTTCAAAGAGCATGCGGAGTTCCATGATCTTCTGCTTCTTTTCTGGATCTTCCATTGCCTTTTTAGAGGCGTACATTCTTGTAGAAGATGTCATCAAAGTATCAACGATCTTAAGGCGGTTTGCCTTGAGGGAAGAACCTGTTGAAGTGTTGTCGATGAGGATCTGTGCTTCCGAATCTTCACTGTCGCGAACGAAACCTTCTGAAGTTCCCCATGTGCGGAATACTGTTCCGTTGATGTTCTTTTCTTCAATGTATTTCTTTGTGAGGTTCTGATATTCAGTTGCAATTGTAACCGGCTTCTTGAGAAGTGAATTGTAGTCAACGCTTTCTGGAACTGCAGCAACAATGCGGACAGGATCAAAACCAAAGTCCATGATTTCCACTACATCGTCTTCCACGCCGTTTTCGTAAACCCAGTCCTTTCCGCTGAATCCAACGTCTGCCTTTTCGCCTGCAAGAAGTGCACTTACAATCTGTGGCTTTACAACCTGGAATGCCAGGTCTTCCTGGTTTGTAACAGGGAAATAAGTTCTGTCTGGAAGATGAATTGAAATTCCAACATCGCTCAAGAGTTCATAAACTGATTCGTAAATGCGGCCTTTTGCCAGCAAAATCTTTAATTTTTCCATAGTTCCCTAATAATATAGAAAACTTTCTATAGTTTCAATTATTGCAGGTGTTTAAAAGTAAAAATTGAAATTTCGGAATTGTCACATTATAATTTTATGATACGGGGGATATAGAATTGAGCGAACAGACAAATGCCATTGCTGCAGGACGCAAGACTTTTTTCATTCAGCCTGATACTTCTCTTCTTCCTGAAAATTTCTGTGAAGAATACCTCATTGACGGTTTTGAAGCATATTTTATTGGAAAAATTCCAAACTTCTCCCTGGAAAATTACATCGACTATCTTTATGAATCCTTTAATGATCTGATTCTTTTCTTCAATATAGATTCTCCTCCACCAAATGGAGAGACTTGGTCCCAGTTCATCAGAAAAATCAATTCCAAGTATGAAGGCAAGGTTCTTATCGGAGTTTTGTTTACAAAAAGGCAGAACAAAGATGAAAAACCAGTCATAGAGAAGGTCTATCTTTTTGACATCGGCATCATGTGTGGGTGCATTCAGCTTGAATACCAGAAGAGGAACAATTTTGGCATCATCGAAAAGGTTCTGTATGCAAATCAGGCCATGGGTCGCCGCAAGCAGGTACGCGCCCTATGCAACAAGAACAGTACCTTTGATTTTGTTTTCAATAAGAATTCCTACAAAGGGCAGCTGCAGGACATTTCCCTGAGTCATTTTTCGTTTGTGCTTCCACACGGAATGCTGGAAATCCCTTTGTACGAAAGAATCGACGGAATCCAGATGACCATCAAGGGCTCCCATGTAAGGACCAGTGCCGTTCTTTTTATGAACCGCCCTGTGAACAATGGCGCTGATGATCTTTTTGTTTTCATGTTCATCCAATCATCTGGAGCCCAGGGACTTGAACCTGTTGCAATGCAGGCGATTCTTCCAAAAATTTATGAAATGCTCTATGAAAACTGCATGACTCTCCTTAAGGATAAAATTTCTACTGATCAGGAACAGTACAAGCAGGATTGGGCAAAGACAAGGCATGGTTTTGAGTGAGGGCATCCTGCTCAAATCTAAATGACAGTTTTCAATTCATATGGCTTTTATAAAGTCGATTATTATGATAGACTCTTAAAAATTCTTTGAGAGGTCCATATGTTAACAGGAAGGCATGTTATTGAGCCAACTAATCTGTCAGTCGCTGAAATCGATGAGATTTGCTCTTTGGCAGAACAGATGATTGTAGATCCTAAATCGTTTCAAGATGTGTGTCGCGGGAAAATTCTTGCGACACTTTTTTTTGAGCCAAGTACAAGAACAAGGCTTTCTTTTGAAGCTGCCATGCTTCACCTGGGTGGAACCGTAGAAGGTTTTGCTGATGCAAATGTTACAAGCGGAACAAAGGGAGAAACCCTTGCAGATACAATCCGCGTTGTAAGTTCCTATGTAGATGTAATTGCAATGCGCACACCAAAGGAAGGTGCTGCACTTCTTGCTTCCCAGTACAGTCCAGTTCCAGTCATCAACGCAGGTGACGGCGGACACAGCCATCCGACACAGACCCTTACAGACCTTTTGACAATCCGTGCCCTTCAGGGTGGATTCGAAGGACACACGATCGGTTTCTGTGGAGACCTTAAGTTTGGCCGCACAGTTCATTCCCTTACACAGGCAATGAGCCGCTACAAGAACAACAAGTTCGTTTTCATCAGCCCTGAAGAACTCAAGGTTCCTGAATACATCACGGAAGATCTCCTTAAGCCAGCGGGAATTGAATTCACAACGGCAGAAAGGCTTGAAGATGTAATCGGTGACCTTGATATCCTTTACATGACTCGCGTTCAGAAGGAAAGGTTCTTCAACGAACAGGATTACATCCGCCTTAAGGACAGCTACATCCTTGACCGTGAAAAGATGAAGATGGCAAAGAAAGACATGATCGTTCTCCATCCTCTTCCTCGTGTAAATGAAATTGCACCGGAAGTTGATGACGATCCAAGAGCCGCATACTTCAAGCAGGTTAAGTACGGAATGTATGCAAGAATGGCACTCATCGCAAAAGTTACAGGAGCACTGTAAAAATATTGAAATTGGGCTCCAGCGATGTTCATTCATCCTAAATGGCGGGCCCCAGCGACGGCAGTAAGGGTAATGGAAACCTCCCGCTTCACTTATTAGTGACGCTGTGATCTTGTGGCGGGTCCCTCCTTACCCTTTCTGCCTGCGTCCCACCCACCATCTATTCGCAGGTAACATCGCTTCCGCCCAATGTCAGTGCTTATATATTCCTGCAACTATATTTAATAGAAGATTAGAGAGGTAATAAATGCTTAATGTAGATACAATTAAAAACGGACTTGTAATCGACCACATTCAGGCAGGGCTTGGCTGGCGTGTTTTCAATTGGCTTGGTCTTGATAAGGCTAACTTTGCAACTGCCCTCATCATGAATGCTTCTTCCGGAAAAAGCGGAAAGAAGGACATCATCAAGATCGACAACATCATCAATATAGACTACAGCATCCTTGGCTTCATCGATTCAAACATCACTGTAAATGTAATCCAGGATTCCCAGATTGTCCGCAAGATCAAGATGGAACTTCCTCCAAAGGTAGAAGGCGTAATCAAGTGCAAGAACCCACGCTGCATCACCGTTACTGAAACCTATGTAACGCCTCAGTTCCGCCTTACAAATCCTTCAAAGAAAGAATACCGCTGCGTTTACTGCGACGATCTTTACAAGAGAAACTAGGAGGTGGGGCATGAGTGTTCTGAGAGTCCTTCTTTGCATTTTGTTTCCACCTCTTGCCGTTTTGGATCAGGGATGCGGATCATTGCTGATAGTATTCATTTTGACCTGTTGCGGTTGGGTTCCGGGTGTCATTGCGGCACTTGTAATCCTTAACAAAAGCAAATAAAAAACAGCCCCTGGTTTTTATGCCAGGGGTTTTGCATTTTAAATCATTTGTAGGATATGCATTCAAGCACTTCAAGAATCTCAAAGTCCTTTGGATTTGCAGTTACGATTTTGGAAGCTCCCTGCGAAGCATAACATGCTGCCATGTTGGTGTCGTTCAATCTGTTTCGACCAAGATTATAGATTGAAAGCCAAGTAAGTGCTCTTCCGTAACTTGTTTCATCGGGAAAGACGATCCGTACCCTTTCAAGATTCCTCCATTGTTCTGTAATTGCAAGGGCTTCTTTCATGGAAAGGGCATCTTCAAAACGCCGAGAGTCTGTAATTACATGAATGAATTCATTGAAGCAATTGTAGTAAACAAGAATTTCTTCATTCTTGTATTTCCCCTTTTCATCAGCAAGCTTGTTAAAGAGGTTTACGGCATTGCTGTGTCTTGGAGAATCCAGCCAATAAAGGTCGATTAAAAAAGTAGTATCAAGGCAAATCAAAGCTTAACTCCCGAATCAAGAAAATCGCTGCGCCAATCATCTTCAAGAAAGTCTTTTGCCCCAGCCTTAAGCTTTATGCCATTGGAAAAATCCAGGGAATCGAGCTTTTGTTTTTTGTGAAAATTATTTTTTGAAAACTCATCCATGGCATCGCGAATCAGTTCCGCAGTCTTTCTGCCTGTTTTCTTCGCCTGCTGCTGATATTCCTGATACATTCCTGCAGAAACATAGAGGGTGATCATTTTCTTTAAATCAAGATTTTCATTCGTCATATTTATAATATATGTATATTACATAAATATGTCAAATTTTACGGATGGTTTTTACGGGGCAGGTTAATTTCCTTCATTCCCCGAAGCAATCCAGGTGTCGTCGTCTCCGTGGTAGTAAATCAGTTCCGGAAAATTTTTGCCGCATGCAGCGCATTTGCTTTCAGTTTCTGAAGTCTGACTGTAGCAGAAAGGGCAGTAGAAAACTCCTTCGATTCCAGTCTGTATGGCAAGTGTTTTATCTTTGAGAATTTTAAAGTTATATCCGTCTTTTGTATTAACAAGTTCCATTTTTGCTCCTTGAATTATATTTTAGTTTATTGAAAATGACTAAAGCAATCCCAAGGCCCGGACAATAAAAATAATTATGAACAAAGTTATGAGCGAAAGGATTGTTGTCCATACAACAAGTTGGCCTGCAAGCTGACCGTCGTTGTCCATTGCTTCCGCCATGATTGCCGATGCAACTGCAACAGGAGTTCCAAACAAGGCGATGATGGCGGCAAATACATCAGGGCCAAAATCAGCATGACCCGAAAGAGTCAGGATTACAGCCCCTCCAACGCCAATAAGTGGTGCCATGAAATTTCTTCCGCCCACACCAAGAACCAACTGCTTTCTGTATCCTGCCATGCGCTTAAAGTCAAACTGTCCGCCAAGAACAATGAGGGAAACTGGAGTGGCTGCCCTTGCAAGGTATGAAACGATGGTGTAAGGGAACATGATTTTTGCAAGGGGATTTGGCATGCCGTTTTTTGTCAGCACCATTTTTACAAGGGCAACAAGAAGACCGGAAAGGACACCGATGATCAGCGGATTCTTAATTATATCAAGCAAAATCTTTTTTACATTCAGCTGGATTTTTCCGTCCCTGTAAACGGAAAGAACAATTACGGCAAGGACATTGAAAATCGGAATAGAAAAAAGCGAAATTACGGCGGCCATCAAAACTCCGTTGCTGCCACCCATAAGTTCTGCAAGGGGAACTCCAATCAATGCAAAATTTGAACGGAAGATGCACTGGTGGATAACGCCTTTTTGTTTTGGTTCATTAACCGTCAGTGCCATGAAAAAACCGATAACAAGAAGAACAAGAATGATTACAAGAACATAAGCAATCACATCCATCCTGATCTGGGAAATGTCATTAATGTCCGCAATGTTCTTAAAAAGCAAAAGCGGCAGCAGAACAAAGAAAACGGTCTTGTTTCCGATCTTAAGAAATTCCGCCGTAAGAAAATTTATTTTTTTAAGGAAAAAGCCAAGGACCATCAGCAGGATGACAGGCATGATTGTATTCAGTGTAAAAAGAAAAATATCCAGCATACCGTTCAGTATATGGATTGAAAAAAATAACTTCAATAAAAAATATGTTTTCATTTAAAATTTCTCCCATAGCATTTTTAATCGAATAAAAATATAATCTTCTGTATGAACAATACAATTCTCGTTTACAATGCTCGTCTTGTTGATGCAACAATGGACAAGAAGGGATTTGCCGTAATAATCAAAGACGGAAAAATCGATTGCTTTCCATGCAAGCAGACCGTAAAGGAAATGCTTCGCGATGAAAATCCAAAGATAGAAAAAATCGATGCAAAGGGTGCTGTGCTCATGCCATCTTTCATCGATACCCACGCACACTTCCGCGACCCAGGCCTTACTCAGAAGGAAGACATCATTACAGGAAGCAAGGCTGCCGCAAAGGGTGGCTTTGGAACTGTTGTCCTCATGCCTAATACAAACCCAGTTTGTTCAAGCCAGGCAAAGGCAAAGGAAAATAACGACAAGGCAAAGAAGGCTGGTTTCTGCAATGTAATCCAGTCAGTTTCGATTACAAAAGATTTTGACGGAAAGACAATTTCACACCTTGATAAGCTTGATCCAAAAGTCGTTCCTGTAATTACGGAAGACGGCAAGGAAGTTATGGACAGCGCCTTGATGCTTGAAGCAATGAAAAAGGCCGCCGCAAAGAAAATCATCGTAAGCTGCCACTGCGAAGATCCTTTCCTTGCTGCAAGTGCACGCCCACTCAGAATGGAAGCATTGAAGATAAAGTCAAAGGATCCAAAGAAGGCTGCGGCATTGCTTAACCAGGCCGACGAAATCCTTGCCTGTGCAGAAGACTCAGCAACAGACAGAAACCTTCGCCTTGCAAAGACTGCAGGCTGCCACATCCACCTTTGCCATGTAAGCACTGCACACTGCGTAAAGTCAGCAGAACTTGCGGCAAAAGACGGAGTGAATGTTACATACGAAATCACACCGCACCACATCTGGTTTGAAAGCGGAAAGGCACCGGTAATCTTCAATATCGTTAATCCACCTTTAAGAAAGAAGGATGACCGCCTTGAATTGATTCAGGCCCTCAAGAAGGGAAAGGCATTCTGCATTGGTACAGACCACGCTCCACATACTGCAGATGACAAGAAAAACGGTGCGCCTGGCTTTAGCGGAATCGAATCTGCCTTTGCAGTATGCAACACGGTTTTGTGCAAGGAAAACAAGGTTTCCCTAAAGCAGCTTTCAAAACTCATGAGCGCAAATCCTGCAAAACTCCTTGGGCTTAAAAACAAGGGATTGCTTGCAGAAGGCTATGACGCAGACCTGGTTCTTGTTGATGTAGACAAGAAGTGGACTGTAAGCGGTGCGGATTTTGCAAGCAAGGGAAAGTTCACTCCACTTGAAGGAAAGAAAGTTACTGGAAAAATCCTTAAGACTTTCCTTGCAGGCAAAATAGTATACGAAGAATAGAAAGTAGGGGATGAAATGAATTATTCAAATGTTTTTGTAATCCTGTTTCTTGCAGGAACCTTTTATGACTTTTTCATCAATCAGCTTCTGGAATTCATAGACTATTCCTTCCGCAGAAAGCACGGCACGGAAGTACCAAAGGAACTTGCAGGTCATGTTGATTCGGAAAAATTGAAGCAGGTTTGCGCCTACGAGGATGCAAAATATTTCTTCTGGATTCCAAAAAACATTGTGAACCTGGCAATTTCCCTGGTGCTTGTCATCAGTGGCTTTTATGTTTGGGTTTTCAATCTTTCCTGGGGCTGGACAAACAATGTTTACCTTACAATTCTGCTATTTGTTTTCCTTTCCAGCATTCCTTCAACAGTGCTCATGATTCCCTTCAACCTTTACAGGGAATTCAAGATTGAAAAGAAATTCGGTTTTTCAAACATGACGCTCAAGATGTACATTTTGGACAGCATTAAGGAAACTCTAGTTTCCCTTTTCATTGCAGTTCCTTTGATTCTTGCAGCAGTTGCCTTCATCGGACATTTTGAAAAACTCTGGTGGCTTTACTTTGGCCTTGTTTACCTTGCAATCGCATTGGGCTTAAGCTATGTGTACCCAATCTGGATTGCTCCTCTGTTCAACAAGTTTGTTCCCCTTGAAGACGGAGAACTTAAGACAAAGATTGAAGTGCTTTTTGGAAAGACAGGTTTCAAGACAAGCGGAATTTTCACAATGGATGCATCAAAGAGAAGCAACCACAGCAATGCATACTTTACGGGTCTTGGAAAAAACAAGCGCATCGTTCTTTACGATACCCTCGTTAATCAGCTTACAACGGAAGAAGTTGTTGCAGTTCTTGCACACGAACTTGGACACTGCAAGCACCACCACATTACAAAGAGAATGATTGTTACTGTTCCTTTGATTTTTGCAGCCCTCTATGCAGTAAGCGTACTTATTAAAATCGATTCCCTTTATGCAGGTTTTGGTTTTGATACTGAAAAAGGATTCGCAGCCCTCAAGTTTGTAGGCATGTTCCTTCTTGGCCTTTCTTTCGGTGGATTTGATACAATTGCTTCTTTAATTTCAAATGCTTCAAGCCGCCGCGACGAATTCCAGGCAGACAAATATTCAAAGGACATGTGCGGAAGCGGAACTCCTTTGTCCACAGCCCTCATCAAGCTGAACAAGGAAAACCTTTCGGAAATTGTTCCGCCAAAAATCTATTCGGTGTTCAACTACAGCCACCCACCGCTATTGGAAAGAATCAGGGCTGTCGATGGGTTGAAGGATTAGGTTCACATCAATATTTTTTAATTCTTAGGGATGTCCAATAAGTATGATTTACGGTGGTTGAGCCTGTCGAAACCACCACTAATAGAGTAGCAGTCATTTCGAAAAGCTCAATAAGCGCTACGCTGCATACTTTGGGGACATCCTTTTTTTTGCTATAATGAGGCATCTTTAAAATACACGAGGTAAAAATGATCGAAAATCAGAATGTTGAAAATCCGACTCCGGAAACATCGGAGGACAAGGGAAAGAGTCCGCTTCCAATTGCTTTATTTATGCTTTGTGTGGGACTGCTGCTAGTTGCCATCAATTTGAATTCAATCAAAACAAAAGGAAAGTACTATCCAAAGAGTTTTGTTCTTGGAATGTTTGCAATCTTTTATTCAGTTGCAATATTCATAGCACCTGGTGCCAGAAAGATTGATTTTGTTTCTGTAAGGCAGTGTGGTTACGATATGTTCAAGGGTGCCGATTCTTGGACACGCGTCCTGTGGATTTTGTATATGATTGCTTCTTTTGTTGCATCATTTTTCATCATAATCAATGCGGAATCCTGGGATCAGGTTCGTGGAGTTTTCCTTATCTTTGGAGCAGCTTCCGGAATCTTTTTTGCAATCAGGCATTGTGCAGCTTTCATAAAGCGTTCAACAAAAATTGACGGTGAAGATGTTTCAGACAGCAATGCGCATGGATTCGATTACTTCAATCCATCAAAGGGATTTGCAATCTTCGGAATGATACTTGGTATTTCGATTTCTGTTCTTGCCGGCCGCAGTTTTGTAAAGACTGTTCTTTATGGAGAAAGCGGGGCATCGGGAGAAACTGCCCATAGGCAGGAACTCATTTTAAATAACCTTGGTGAAGAATTCCCCGTTTACTTTATTGAAACCAAAGGTTTTGTAACGGCCATTGTGAACCTGTCTTACAAAAATGAAGAGGTGGCAAACCTCAATACAGTTCCGTTAAGAAAGCTTGTCTACAGAGTCGTTAAGAACAGCAAGTACAAAGATAAGCACAAATATTTTTCAGGCCTTTCGCATCTGGTTATTATGGATGGGGAAGAATTCATTGAATATTCTGGACGACAGCTTAAGGGAATGAAGGTGGTCAGGGAAATGATGAAGGCAGCGGATGATTCTTTCAAACCTGGATTCAAATCTGGCAGTGCAGGAAAATTCATTGAAGAAAATCTTAACAGTCCTGTAATCTATTCAAAGCCTGAATTCAACAACGAATACTGCATGGTATGGTCTATCCACGAGTTTACGGAATTCTTTAATGCAAAGAGAAATGCAGAAGGGGACAGCAAATTAAAGGATGAAGAAATGTTGCATGGATTCCTGGGGGGGCAGTTTGAAGGTACTGTTTACAATATTGTTTCCTTCAAGGACTTTCTTGAAACAGTCTGCGATGAAAGCTCTGACTTGCAGGGAGTTCTTTGGGATTTTGGCGGCAATAATCAATGCTTCATACACAGAAGTTCCCTAAAGGATCAGTACGGCAAGGCATTGGAAAATGCGGAATCAGCTCCGGCTGAAGAGGAAAAGTAAAAGCGACTGAGAAGCATAAAAAAAGGCCCGCAACTTTGCGAGCCTTTTCTTTGTATCATCTATACCTCAGCTTTTTCTTGAAAGGAAAAGGAATGAAACGCCAAACAGAATTACGATGTAGGTGATGATGGCAACAAAAATTGCGCCGCTTCCAAAAAGTCCTACGAATACATAGTTTGCCATTACAAAGAGATATCTTATTGCACTGTAGATGAACAGGGTGATTGTTCCAAGTACAGGAATTAGAAGTATCCATCTGAAGCGGAACAGCTGTTTCGGGTGGTCGATTCTGTAGTTCCAGCCAAGACATGCGCAGAAAATCAGCATGATGAAAATGATGAACGGGTATGTAAGGCGCTGAACAAGATTTTCCGTAAACACTTCCTTTGAAAAACCGTATTCAACGGCATCAGGAAGGAACTTGTTGAGTGCAAAAATCGTCATGTTTTCTGCCCCCGATGATGCCTGGTTGATTACATGGAAATCAGAATAAGGCATTGGAAGGACCATGGTTGTTGAACGGGGTGCGCTCTTGAAATATGAAACTTCATTGTTTCCGCGGGTTTCAGAAAGGTCCCTCATCTTAAGGTCAGATATGATTTCCTTGGAAAGTCCCGACCTGTTGAAGGTGTATTCAGGGCGCGAAATGATTCCTTCTGTAACGCGGTCAACGGCCTGAAGGGTAATTACAGGAATGCTCTTCCATTTTTTGTTGATGCCCAGAACAGCGTGGTATTTTGCATCGAATTCGGAAACTGGCTGTGCAGTTACTTTTGCGTAAGGGACATGGAAGGAATACCTGAAGTCTCCGTTTGCGTCATAGTGAACCACATTAAGGTTTTCAAGGTATCTTACAAGTCCGCCGTCGCGCTTAATGTCCATGGTTTTTCCGATGTAGAACACATTGCTTGTTCCGTTAGGGTAATCAAGCCTGAAGTAAATGTTGCTGCTGTCGGCAAGTTCATTCATGTTTTCTATTTCGTCAAGGAAGAAATATTTGTTTTCAACATCTTCCCTGGAAAGTTCAAAGAACCTTTTTACATCCGGATCCTTGCAGTGCTCAATGTCTGAATCTGCAAGCCCAAGGAAAATGTAGTATGCCTTGAGGGTGTCGCCGCTTGTAAAGGCTTTGTATCCTTCGCGCTTTGTCTTGTAGTACTGCTTTTCTTCAGAGTTGTCGAATTCCACAGGAAGGTTAAGCTGTTTCCAGGCGTAGTTTGCGGCTTCCGTTGCTGCAGAAAGGTTTGTGTTCGTTCCGTCGCAGGCATCAACTGCAAGCTGGGCCCAATAGTGGGCGTTGAACCATTCTTTCTTAGAGGCTGCTTCACGGGACATGTCCAAAAGCTGGAGGATTGTATACCCGGTATTCTTTTCCTGAATTGGTTTTACTACGCGGTTTTCCCTGTCGATGATCTTGTTGTAGACTTCCCTGTCGTGTTCAAGATCTACTTCATCCTGAACAATCTTGAGCATTGAAATGGCATCCTGGCTTGTAGGTGCAATTTCCACGGCCCTCTTTGCAAACTGAAGGGCAATGTATGGATGTCCCTGTTCAAGGAGCTTGCTTGTAGTTTCGATTGTTTCTGCAAGTTCAGCAGGTGCCTTTTCCATTTTCTGAAGTTTCTTTTTGAAAGATGAAACAAAGATTTCTTCATTGAGGGAAAGGATGAAAACAAGAATCAGCGAGATGATGAACACTACCTTGTAGCGGTCAAACATTGCCTGTGTAAATCTTCTGCGGCTGAGGCTGTCCGATTTTTTCCATGTAACTGCACAGGCAACCGCAAATCCGCTTAAAACGATTGGAGGCAGAAGGGTAAGGAATCCCAAAGTTGTTGCAGTCATCTTGTAAGTTCTTTCCATGCCCTGAATGAGTGGCGGAAGTTTCAGGAAAACATTTACGCATCCAAGGATAATCAGGTATGTAAGAAGTGCATAGATTAAAAGTATGATTACAGGTTTTTTCATTAGTCATCTTCTCCGTATATAGAACCTGAGCGTGCATCGTCTTCCCTGTTTTTGGCCGTAAAGATCAAACCGAGAATTACGAAAAGAACTGCAAGGCCAACATTTACAATGAATAAAAGGAAGTTGGAATTGCGCGGTGCAAAACTAAATATGGCGTTCACCCTTTCTGTAAGGAAATAAAGTTTTCCGTATGAAAGCATGTTTACATTGATGCAGATGATTGCCACTGAAATTGAAAGGATGGAAACAACATTGATCAGCCTCCACTTGGAAAATCCCCTCATGAAGACAAAGGAGGCAAGTGCAAGCCCAAGGGAAGAAAAGAGAAGCCATTCAATTTTTTTACCTGAACAGGCAAACGTAATCACGCCAAGATATCTGTTGATTCCGTTGATGGCAAGTTTCATTACAGGCGGAATATCAATTGAAGACTGAATGAGGGAATCTGTAAAAGTAGAAGTTGAATCGGCAAGTTCAATGTCCTTGAAAGTGTACACATTGGACGAAACTGCAGTCTTGTCTATGCAGACTCCCGAAGCAACATTTTCTTCATCAACAGAAGAATAGTAGAACACATATTTGTCGGTAACATTTCTGAAATATCCTGTGGAAAGGGGTTCCCTCTTGATTACATAGGAAGATTTCGAGGCTTTCTGAATGCCCTTTTTGATTACGACTGGCTGTGCAAAAATCCACATACCCATGTAGAGCACTGCAAAAATTGCAAGTGAAACTGTGGGAATCTCTTTATTTCTGATTGAATAGAAGGCAACAAAAGCAGCGCTAAGGGAAAAAACAAAGGGAAGCGAAAGGAAAAATCCCTGAATGAAAAACGAAAGGTTGAAGGCAGAAAATCCCTGTCCTGCAACAAGTGTGGAGCACATGCTGAAAATCATGTAGAGGATGGCTCCGATTATGCTTATGGAAAGCAAGGCCGACAAATGGGCGACAATCACTTTTATAGTAGATAATAGAATAGACTTCATTAAAAAAAGGATAACACGCATAGTGAAAAAATTCAAATTTATGGTATACTGATTGCATGTCTAAAACCATTCTTATCGCAGGAAAAAACATGCCTGAAGCGGGCAATTTTACAGAAGGAATTGCATTTTCAGGAAGAAACATCATAGTTTCAGGAAATATTGCCGACTCGGAAGAAACAAAAAGGCTTACGATTGCCGAACGAAAGGCAAATCAGGCTGCCTACGAGGAAGAAAAGGCGCAGGAAGCAAGAAGCGGAATGTGCACCATCGAATGGAACAAGTCGTCTCCATTGTCCGCAAGATCCCTTGTTCTTCAGACAGCCACGATTTTTGGCAGGATGGACGAGGCTGTCCTTTATTTTGATGAAGAATGGTATGCTTCCAAGGCCGAAAAAATGGACTCGGAAGAAATTGTCCGTGGCTGCGACGATATGATTGCAGGCTACCAGTACCTTGCCCTTGAAGTCCTTAATGCCTTCCAGAGAAGGGAAACTTCAGAAGGAAAGGGCAGGCTTGTATTCCTTTTGAAAGAAACTCCAAACAGAATTGATGTACTTAAAAACCCAGCCGTTAAGGACGGTTTGAGTCCTATAGCATCCCCATTGGTTGCTGCAGGTGCCGCCGCCTTTGCTTCCTTTGCTGAAAACATTGCCGCCGTATGCAGCGATTCCATCTTTGTTGATGTAGTCATTGTCCGCGGTGACAGTTCCATGGAAGGTTTCCGCCGCGACGATGAAACCGGAAGATGGCTTTCTTCTTACCTTGACGCCTATGTTTCGCCTGATCCAATGGGTAGGAAGGAAATTTCCTGGGTAAGGCCTGGAGAAAAGCCTAGGGTTGAAGCCGGACACAAGAAGTTCGGATTATTCAGGCGATAGGGGTTTTAAGAAGATATGGAGATGAATTTTGTCACTGAAAGCATTGTAAAGCTTCTTGTTGCGGTTTTCTGCGGATTTTTGCTTGGGCTTGAAAGAAAAACCCACAATCACGCGGTTGGCCTCAAGACCCTTGTGCTCATCTGCGTTTCTTCCGCATTGCTTTCGCTCCTTTCTTCCTTCATGGCAACAAATGAGGTTTTTGCTCCCATCGGCAGGGGTGATCCTACAAGAATCGCTTCCGGCGTAATCAGCGGCATAGGTTTCCTTGGTGGTGGAGCCATCATGAAGACCGGCCTTAACATCCGCGGACTTACATCTGCCGCAGTAATCTGGACTTCCGCTTCCATGGGGCTTGCAATCGGTGCAGGGCTATACATACAGGTAGGAGTTGCCCTTTTTCTTGTCCTTGTTCTTCTTGTTGGGCTTGAAAGGATTGAGGCAAAATGGTTCCCTGCCGCAAAAAGCAAGACAATCCACCTTTGCTATGAAGGCGATGACCTTGACCTTCAGAAAATCAGGCGGACAATTGAAAACCACGGGCTTATCATCAGCGACATGAACATGAGCCGCGTAATCGTTTCAAAGCAGACTTTCCTTCACTACACTATAAAATCGCCGGCCGGCACAATCTACACCCCGCTCATCGAGCACCTTAAGGAATTGGGCAAACTCTGCGAATTTTCAATTACGGATTGATTGCATTTTTATTTTATCATCTGGAAGATCTTGCACTCTTCTTCCATGCAAAGAATCACATCGTTAATGTTTCCAGGTTTTGTTGTTTTAGGACTAAGCTTAATGGCCTTGTCTTTGTTGTCCTTCAGGTATTTGATTGCCTTTTCGATCTCGTTCATTTCAAGGTAATTTTCAACAACCATCATGTAAACGATAGGTTTAGGATTGGTTTCAATAATGTCCAGGTTCTTTTCAAGTTTTTCCTGTGCACTTTTATGTTCCTTTTCTATGTTCTTGTAGTAGATGAGCTTCCCGTTTTTTATGTAGTACAGCAATCCCCAGGAATCCTTCATGTTTTCTGGGTCTGTTATCATTGTGTTTTTTGCCTTGTCATAATTCGTCATTATGAGCAAAGAATCTTTTGTGGAAGGCATCTGTCCGAATGTGATGCTCAAATCCTGATTGTCCAGAAAGTTTTTTACGATAATCTGACATTTGCGTCCGTTCTTTAGGTTTTCATAAACCTTCAGGCAGATGTTTCTCAAATCATTTCGGTTAACTCTGTTCAACAGATTAAGGTTAAAGAAGATGTCCTGATAGAACAAAGTAATGTACTCGAATTTGGAATCCATCTGGGAAAAATCCACAGTGGCCTTGGAATCTGCATAAAGTTCAATCTCCAGGTTTTTGCTGTAATTGGAATTCCTTGCAAAGGCAGAACCTAAGCCAAATAAAATCGTAAAAAGTGCCAATGCTTTTTTCATGCTGTGCTCCATGGTTAATATTTTTTTATTAGGGTTATAAATGAGATTTAATGATACCATTTATTTAGTTGATGATCGTTGAAAATCTTACCCTATTCTTCGTATCCTGGGTATCCCCAATTGCAGCTATGTTCGTACCAGGTTTCTTCTTTAGGATTTCCATTTGGATCATATTCAAAATGTATGAACATGGGGAATCTTGAAACAATTTCCATTCCGAATTTCTTTTTGTTGCCGTCGTATGCATAGCAAATGAATCTGCTGCCATAGCTTTCGGCAATGCAAAGATTATTCAGATAGTAACTGGTTTTAGTTATTTTTTTCGTCACTTTTTCAACAACGGTCTTTAGACTGCCGTCTGCATTGTAAGTAACAAGGGAACTTGCAGGAAATTTATCTTTGCTCGAAGCATAAGTGAATCTTTTAATCTCTGGATAATCCGGGTCATCCCAAACATTGGTTTCAGTAATCAGCTGACCATACTCGTTGTAGGTGTAAACTGAATCTTTAGACCCTGATTTTCCATATTGAACGGTTTCTGACAGCAGCTGGCCTTTGTCATCAAACTTGCGGTTGTAGTGACTTTCTCCATATATTGAAAGGGAATCTTCATAGCCAAAGGAAACTTCATGGCGGGAAGACTTGCTGTAAAAGTTCAGGTCGCTGATTACAAGGTCATTCCATTTGGAGCCTGAATATAAATCTTCCACTGCAATATATAATTCAGTAGCCTTTGCTGTTTTCTGCAGGTCGAGTTTCTGCTCTTTCATTTCATCCTTCAATGTGAAAGGCTTGTTTTCTATGACAGCAGTTTTTCCGTTTTTAATAGTAACAAGAAGTTTTTTGATTCTGTGGTTTGTTGAATAATAGCGGCTGTCAAAATACCCTGCTTTAATGGAAAGGGAGTCCATTTCCACAGGCTTTGCAAAGTAAATTTTAATCAGTGGCTTAAGATTTAAATCCTTGTCTATACTAACCGCATAAACTGTATCAGGTGAATTGTCAAATATGTTCAAAGGCTGATAGCGGAGAACATTCTTTTCATCCTTGATAAAGTCAGAGACAAGAACGGAATGGATCATAAGTTCTTCAGCAAACAGTGTCCCCGCCAAAAACATTAATGATGAAAGAAACAAAGTTTTCTTATTCATGGGGACTTCTCCTTTATGTAATTGTTGCATTAATTTCTATAAGT
>JAUNCR010000146.1 GCA_030526505.1 Spirochaetales bacterium | reverse complement strand
TTTTCCCGGGGAACAAGATTGGAATTCTGTTTTTCCAAGGGCAGAACCCTTTATGTGGGACTTTCCGCCGAGGCACTAAAAACCGACAACGAAATTACCGATATTCGTGGAAGTGCCGATTTAATCCGTAAAAATATTGTGAAGAATTTCACAAGTTTTAATAAAATTTGCATATTTATAGATGGAGTAGAGGTGTCTGGAGAGGAGTTTTAGGGTCAGAAATTTCAATTTTTTTTAAAAAAAACTGAAATAAGTTGACAAAATAAGGTTCTTAATAGATACTTAAATAACAAGGCTACATCAAATATGTATTAAAAGGAGCTTCATATGAAGAAGACTTTGTTTTTAACTGTTGCTGCAATGCTTTTGGCAGGTTCTCTTGCTACAGCTAAGGAAAGTATGCTTATCGACTTTACTCAGCTTGATGCAGACACATGTGCAGATGAAAACGGCAATCCACAGCAGAACAGCAGAACTGTAATGGATTACGCTGTTGCAGCAGGTGCAACTTTCACAGGTGACCAGAAGAACCTGATGAAGACATCTTTGGCTCTCCCACAGTGGGAAGTTATCCTCAACTCTTCTGCTAAGAACCCAGTTTCTGTAGCACTTTCACAGGTAGTAGCAGCTCCTGTAAAAGAAACAGCTGATGTTCCATTCGCAGGAAAGAACGTAATGGGTGTTCGCGTAATGTTCCCAACATGGACAAACAACGCAAACGCAAAGATCGTTCCAGCTTTCGACATCCCTGCTTATGAACCACTTGCAGATGCAGACGAAAATGGAAAGCGCCAGCAGCCAACTGACGAACAGAAGGGCAAGTACCTCTTCGAAGATGGTTATGGTGTTGTAAGAAATGTTGGTACAATCAAGTCTATCGCTTGTACAACAATGGGTATGAACTTCCCACACGCTCTCTACATTCTTCTTAAGGATGCAGACAATGTTGAACGCCGCTACCTTATGGGTGACCTCTACTTCGACGGTTGGAAGACACTCGTTTGGAACAACCCAGACTACATCTCTGATGTACGCACACGCGAAATCAGAGTATACCCAATCTACCCACGCGGAATTCCTTATGCTAAGTTCACAGGATTCCAGGTATGCCGCGATGCTAACCACATTGGTTCAGACTTCATCGGATACTTCAAGGACGTAAAGATCATTTACGACCTCGCAGTTCTTACATCTGACCGCGATATCGATGATGAAGACCTCTGGGGAATCATCACAAAGAAGGAAAAGGATCGCCAGAACGGTGAAATGTCTCGCTTCGGTAACAAGCAGGTTAACCGCTTCCTTGAAAAGTATAAGATGGCAACAGAAGCTGAAGTATCATCATCTTTGAATGCTGATTCTGCTTCAAACGCTCAGTCTACAGACCAGGCAAAATAATTAACTGACAGGTTTACTTGACAGTTAGAAAGGGCCGTCCAATATGGACGGTCTTTTTTTTTGCTGTTTTCATTAAAGACTAGTTTAAGTTTATTTTTATGTCTTTTTGTTGTATAATGATTGCATGAGTTTTGAATTACCTAATAAAAAAGAAATTGAAGTTCGCTACGAGGCTTATAGACCTGCATTCAATGAAATACTAGAAAAGGTTACAGCCTCACTTAAGAACAACCTTCATCTATCCTCTAATCCTACATATAAAAACCGCATAAAGTCCTTTAACAGCTATTACAAGAAGATCCTGCGCCAGAAAGCAAAGGAGTCTGGCGAAAGCAAGGAACTTGTAACTTTGACGGACATGATCGGCATCCGTGTAATCTGTCCTTTTGTAGAGGATCTTGCGGAAGTAGAGAAGCAGGTTTCCGAACTTTATGATGTTAAGGAAATCGAGAAAAAGGGGGCGGAGCAGTCTTTCCGTGAATTCGGTTATGAATCCGTTCACATCCTCATTGCTGTTCCTGAGGATTGCCGTCCCGTGGAGCATACTGAAGTTTCGCTTCCACAGAACCTTGTATGCGAAATCCAGGTAAGAACCATCCTTCAGGACGCCTGGGCAGAAGTTGAACACGAGCTTATCTACAAGTCTGAGTTCAATCCATTCGACAAGCCTTTGCGCCGTAAGCTTGCCTCCATCAATGCAAGCCTTACCCTTGCCGACATTATCTTCCAGGAAATCCGCGACTACCAGAAAAAGCTTCAGAATGAGCTTGGAACGCGCAGAAACACCTTCTACGAGAAGGCTGACGACTATTCCATGGAAGTACTCGAAATGAACAAGGAAAGCCCTTCTAAGGCCTCTGACAGCCCTGTAGATAGTCCTTTTACCAAGGGTAGCATTGATGACCTTGTTCTTACGGCCCTTCACGAACATAATGTTGGGCATTTTGAGGAAGCAGTTTCTATATATACACAGATCATCGAATCAAAGCCAGTTCCTCCTGATGTTGTTTTAAGCGTTATTTACAAGCATCGCGGCATGGCATACTTTGCACAGAATATCTATGAAAATGCCCTTGAGGATTTTACAAAGAGCTTTGAATATTATCCAAAGAGTTTCCGTTCAATTTATTACAAGGGGATCGTGTTCTCCGTAATGAATCGCAATGCGGAAGCCGTAAAGTGCTTTGATAAATCCCTTGAAATAAACGCTTTCCAAAGCCATGTATTCTATCGACGTGGCCTTACTTACTATAACATGGGGGAATACAACCTTGCCATGCAGGATGTAACAAATGCAGTGAATCTTGGTCTTGAGGACGAAGATCTTAAGGAATTGAGAAATAAGCTGATTAAGAAATTCGACATGGGAATGTAGTGGAGAACCAGAAAACAGTAGAAAAGGATATCAATTTTTTTTGAAAAAAAATCAAAAAAAATTAAGAATTTTTTGAAAATCCTGTTGACATAAATTAGTTAAAAGTATATTATCTAAATCATCAACGACAAACGTTGTATGTCTCCCTCGTCTAGTGGTTAGGACATCGGGTTTTCATCCCGACAACATGGGTTCAATTCCCGTGGGAGATGTTAGTAAAGACCTTAGCTAAACGGCTAAGGTCTTATTATTTTAAATCCAACCATATAGTTTAATTTGGGAATTGAACCGCGGAATGAGCGCCGAGCAGGTGCGAGGATGAGCAGGCATGGATGCCGGCGTAAGCGAATGTAGACGTGGCGGAGGGAACAGACAGGAGGTCTGTGACCAGAGCCATTCAATTCCCGTGGGAGATGTGAATAAAAACCTTAGCTAAATTGATATGTACCCATAATTCTGGACACATATTATGAACTAGGCGGAACGAATGGA
>JAUNCR010000039.1 GCA_030526505.1 Spirochaetales bacterium | reverse complement strand
AAGAAAAAGGCGAATCTATTCAGGTTACCCGTCATGGAAAAACTGTTGCCACTATAAATAATCAGGATTCATCAAATGTGTTAGGTAAAAAACAATTGTTTGCCAAAGGCCTGGAAAGCTGGCGTTCAAAATATGCAGATGAATTAAAACAATACTCGGATAAAGAAATTGATGAAATTTTTGCCCGTCAAAAAGATGATGAACCAGTTGTAAGACATCCAGAAGATTTTGACTGGTAGGCGCCTTATGAAAATGTATTTATTAGACACAAACATAATTTCTGAGCCTGCAAAAGCTAAAGCTGATCCAGTTGTTACAGAAAAAATTCTTGAAAATATTGAATATTCATGTATTTCTTCTGTTGTTTGGGCTGAAACTTTATCTGGAATAAAATCTTTACCGGATGGTAAACGAAAAGAGATGTTGTTTGATTATGCTACAAATCAAATTCAAAAATTGTATGAAATACTTCCTTTTGATGATTTCGCTGCGAGTATTTATTCCGATATTATCTCCCGCTTGCAGACTAGGGGAAAGCTTCCTCAAAGAATGGATCTGATGATAGCGGCGACGGCAATTGCCAACAATCTGATTTTAGTTACCAGGAATGTTTCTGATTTTCAGCTTATAAAAGAAGTTTCCAATTTGATGCTTGAGAACTGGTTTGAGGGATAATTCTGCCCTGAGGTAGAAGCAATCTTTACATATACATCCAATCTTGCTATTAATTTAGGCATGAAAAAAGTTGGAGTTTTGACTTTCAGTTTCTGTGCGTTGTTTTTGGTTTCCTGTACTACAACCTTTACAAGAGCCATGGTCAGACGCGACGCAAGTGTAGATGACTATCTTTATTTTCCAGAACGTAAAATCGCAAAGTCGGAAGTTCCCAATGAAATCAAAAGGGAAATAGATGGCGGCTTGACTGCAGTTTTGGAAGACTTGTTTGATGCCGGCAATTTTTCTGACTTCATAGCAAAAACTCAGACCCAGGCTTTTTTGATAATAAAGGACAATTCTCTTGTTTTTGAAACTTACGGAAAAGGCTGCGGCAGGGAATCCATCGTCACTTCGTTTTCCGTGGCAAAAAGTTTTGATTCCGCAATGATCGGAAAATTAATAGAAGAAAAAAAGATTCTGGGCGTAAACCAGAGCATTACGGATTTTATTCCTGAACTTTTGGAACGCGACACCAGGTTTTCAAAAATCCGCATCTGTGATCTTTTGGGCATGACATCGGGTATCAACTATTCCAAAAAATCCCGCGATGATACAAAAACATATTTTGATCCTAACCTTCGAAATCTTGCCATCAATGGGACAAGGATTCAGACTGAACCTGATGAAGTTTTTCTATACAACAATTACAATCCGCTGCTCCTTGGAATCATCATCGAGCGTGCCGCGGGGAAAAGTGTTTCTTCTTACATGGAAGAAAAAATCTGGAAGTCCATGGGTGCGGAATATGATGCCGGATGGTCTTTGGACAGCAAGGAAGACGGTTTTGAAAAAATGGAAAGCGGTATAAATGCCCGTGCCATTGATTTTGCCCGTTTTGGTTGTCTCTTCCGTGATATGGGAATTGTAGATGGCACCCAGGTCATTTCAAAGGAATGGATCCTTGAATCTCTTTTTGACCATCACAAGGGCAATCCCAATTTTTACGCTGATGAGTTTGGTAAAAAAATTAAAAATGAGGAAAAGGGCGGCTACTACGGTTATTTCTGGTATGGCCTTCATAGGGAGGATTTTTCCCGCGATGATTTTTTTGCGGCCGGCAACAAAAGCCAGATAATCTACGTCTGTCCAAAGTCAAATACTGTAATCGTAAGGTTTGGCCGGAAAGACGGAATCAACTTCTGGAAGTGGATTTCTGCCTTTTATGACTTGGCGGGAAGGATTTGAATTCCCCTCGGAATGGCGTGCTTTAAATGTTGGCTAACTTTATTTTTGTTGACTATATTTAAATTGCATAATACACTAAAAGCTGGAAGTGCCTGAGCAGGCGGCGTCTCCTAAGCTCTGACAGTCTGGAAACAGATTGATCAAAATAGACGGGAGGCTTGCAATGAATTTTGACAGATTAATTGCTGTTGTTGCATGTGTGGCAACAGTACTCTGCACAGTTATTGCAATTCTTTCCTACATTTAGAAGTAGATAGAGAAAAAAAATGGCCGCCCAGTCTGACTCACTGAGTGGCCTTAAGTCCATTTAGGACAATAAACACCGTGGAGATGACCAAATGCTTGGGCATTCCCTTTCTTTGAAATATAGCATAACAACCAACTGTCGTCAAACAATCATTTTGTTCGATGATTGATTCTAAGTAATCGGAGGTGCCTATGACAACATCAATTTATGAAGCCCGAAATAATTTTTCAAATCTGGTTACACTGGCAGAAAGCGGTGAACCTGTGGAATTGACCCGCTACAACAAACCGGTGGCAGTAATTATCAGCTATGACGAATATGAACAGCGAAAAGCAGCTAAAGGTCCCAGCTGGCTTTCACAATGGCGGGAAAAATATGCTGATGTTCTGGATGATGAAGGAATTCCTTTGCCACCTAAAGTTTATCCGGATCCAAACAGAAAGATTTTTGAAGATTGATAGGGAAGATTTTTATGAACAAAGTATATCTGCTTGATACAAACATCGTTTCGGAATTTTCAAAGGAAAAACCAAATCAAAATGTTTTGGATTATTATGAATACAGAAAGGATCAGTGTGCTATTTCTTCCATAACCTGGCAGGAATTAGTTTTTGGAGTTTCTAGACTTCCAGATGGAAAAAGAAAAAAAACAATAGAAAGTTTTATTCAAAATCTAAAGCAAAATATTGAAATAATCCCATACGACACTTTTTCTGCGGAAATCTGCGGAAACTTTACCGGAATATGTGAAAAAAATGGAAGGCCTCTTCCATATTCCGACAGCCAGATTGCGGCAACTGCAATTTCCAACGGCATGGTTTTAGTTACTCACAACACCGAGGACTTTGCCCCCATTGCGGAGACAAATTATTTGAAAATGGAAGACTGGTTTGCATGAAAAAAGATATGCAATCTGATTTATTTCAAGACTTTTTTCTGCCAGCTTTTTTTGCCACATTCCGGGCACTTCATGTAGCGTGTTGTTCCTATATGCATTGCAAAGAGGACTGATTTTATTTTCGGAACATATTTATACCTGCAATGTTTGCATTCATAATATCCGGCTTTGGTTTCAATGTGGATTCCAAAAAAAGCTACAATCAGTGCGATGACAAATCCTCCAATTGTAATCAAAGTGCGTGAAAAATTTGATTCAATAAAACGATTGCAAATAATTTCCACACCACAAAGCATGACAACTACAAGAAAAACAAGCATCATTTCCGCTTTCAAAAGCATTCTGTTTGATTCCTCATTTTTCTTTGCAAGCTGAACAAGATTTTCGTCCATCTTTTCTTCATTGTTTTTCATATCGATTTTTTCTCCAGTCAACAGTTCGTTTACGGTGATGCCCAATAATTTGCACAGTGCGATCATAAGACCTGCATCCGGAAGACAAATTCCTCTTTCCCATTTTGAAACTGCCCTGTCGGTAATTCCAAGCTTTTCTGCAAGTTCATTCTGGGTAAGATTTTTTTCTTTTCTGCATTCACTGATAAACTTACCGATTTTTATCTGGTCCATGACTGGCCTCCTGATATAAAAACATACCTTATGATATCACTTTTTTAAACAAACCGGTGGTTGAGTCAAAAAAAAGGCAGCCTTTTTTCAAAGGCTGCCTTTTCAATCATTCTAGTATAATTAAATCTACTCTTCCTTCTCAGTGCAAACGATGTGCAAATCCTTAAGCTGCTGTTCGTCAACTGGAGCCGGACACTCGTCCATTGGAGAAGCTGCCAAATTGTTCTTAGGGAATGCGATTACTTCGTGGATTGATTCTTCGTGGCGCATCAACATGATGAGGCGGTCCAATCCTGGTGCGATTCCTCCGTGTGGTGGAGCACCAAACTTGAATGCCTGAACGAGGAAGCCGAATGCCTTTTCTGCGCGTTCGTTGCTGTAACCTACGATCTTGAAAATTCTCTGCTGGAGTTCCGGATCGTTGATACGCATGGAACCTGAAGCAAGTTCGTATCCGTTGAGAACCAGGTCATAAAGGTCACCCTTTACGGCACCCGGATCTGATTCAAGTGTATCCCAGTACTGCTTCTGTGGCAGTGTGAACATGTGGTGTTCTGTTTCCCAAGAGTTTGTTTCTTCGTTGAAAGCAAAGTATGGGAAGTCGATGATCCATGCAAAGTGGAATTCGTCGGCTGGGTTGTAAAGGTTCAAATCCTTACCAAGCTGTTTGCGTACTGCACCGAGGGCTGTACATGCAAGCTGCCAGTTTTCGTCGCTTACAAAAAGGAGAAGGTCATTCTTTTCAGCCCCTAGCTTTGCGCAAACTTCTGCTTCCTTTCCGGCGTAGAACTTTGAGATTCCGCCTTCAAAAGCACCTTCAGCATTTACCTTCATCCATGCAAGACCCTTTGCCTTGTATGTCTTTGCAACGGCTTCAAGGGCTTCAACGTTCTTGCGGCTGTACTTGTCTGCAACATTCTTTACAACGAGGGCCTTGAGTCCTGATCTCTTGTGGCGCTGAACATCGCGGCCTGCGTTTGCTGCACCTGCCTTGAATGCGTTGAAGTCTGCAAGGTCAGCCATGAATGTAGCGTCCTGCATCTTCATGTCAAAGCGAAGGTCTGGCTTGTCCGAACCGTAAAGGTCGAATGCATCTTCCCATGCAATGCGGTCAAACTTTGCAGGAAGGTCATAGTTCAATGTTGACTTGAAAATGTGCTGCATCATTCCTTCTGTTGTAGAAAGAACTTCTTCACGGTTTGTGAAAGACATTTCCATATCGATCTGTGTGAATTCAGGCTGGCGGTCTCCACGGGCATCTTCATCGCGGTAGCAGCGTGCAATCTGGAAGTACTTGTCGAATCCAGAAACCATCAAAAGCTGCTTGTAAAGCTGTGGTGACTGTGGAAGTGAGTAGAACTTTCCTGGGTGAACGCGGGATGGAACAAGGTAGTCGCGTGCTCCTTCCGGTGTAGACTTGATGAAAGTTGGTGTTTCAATTTCAAGGAATCCCTTTGAAGTCAAATATTCGCGGGTTGCAAATGTTACCTTTGAGCGGAGTATGATGTTCTGCTGCATTGGATCGCGGCGAAGGTCAAGGTAGCGGTACTTGAGGCGGAGGTCTTCGTTAGGAAGAACAATTGATCCGTCCTTCTGGCGAACTTCTTCAATCGAGAAAGGAAGTTCCTGTGAAGTTGTGAAGATTTCGATGTCTGTTGCTTCAACTTCGATTTCACCAGTTGCCATGTCCTTGTTTACATCTTTGTCTGCGCGGGCTGCAACAACGCCTTCAACGGCGATACAATATTCTGATTTAAGAGATGATGCGATTTTCTTTACTTCATCCGAAGCTTTGTCTCCAACCATTACCTGTGTGATTCCGTAGCGGTCACGGAGGCGAATGAATACAAGGCCACCCAAGTCACGAGTGCGGCTTACCCAACCGTTCAAAACAACTTTCTTGCCAACGTCAGCCTTTGTAAGCTCACCGCAAGTTACTGTTCTTTTTGTGTTTTCCATAATGATATTTCCTTAAACTAAAAATATTAAATCTAAGTTCAGTTCTTTCAAATTTATCTGCTAGTTTATTCTTTTTTTTGGGTTTACTCAATCAAATATTGAAGGAAGCTTTTGCTATGGGTTACTTGGATTGCAGGTGGTTTTATGGTGAATTGACTGGCCGTGATTGTCATATGGAAAATTAGGTCTTATAATTGAACCATGAAAAAGACATTGTTTATCGTGCAGACAGTTTTATTGGCATCTTTGGCTTTTGCCAAACCTAAGGCACCGGAATGGATGGCAGATGTAAATGCCGTTTATCCGCAGAACGAATACATTGCCATGATGGGGACAGGGGACACAGCAGAAAATGCAAAGTCAGAAGCCGTAGGGTCAATTTCAAGATATTTTTCTTCAAAGGTTAAGGTAAATACAGAAGCTTCAAAAAGCTTTAAGGAAACAAACGGCGAAATCCAGTCAAATTCAACATTGAACAATACAGTGCAGATTGAATCTGAAATGGAAGTTTTCGGAATCGAATACGCAAATCCTTATTTTGCAAAGAAAGAAAAGAAATGGTACACCGTTGCCTACATCAACAAAAGCAAGGCATGGACTCAGCTTAAGCCGGAACTGGACTTTCAGAAAAATGAATTCAACAGGCTCTACAAAAAACTTGTAAATGAAGAAGATTCTTTCATCAGGTTAAGGGCACTTAAGAAAGTAAACGGATCTGCAGAAATCCTCTTGAGAAAGCTTGAGTATGCAAGAATCATGAATGCAGCCGGCGAACTTTCCTATGGACCTGAAAGAGACCGCATTGCAGAACTTGAATCTATTGAAATGGATGCAAAGTCAAACTGTTCGATTTTCATGGCTGTAAATGGAACCGACTACAAGAAGACGGTGGAAACTTCAGTAGCTTCCGTGTTCAGTTCCAATGGGCTTAATGTTTCAAAATCAAAGGCACAGGCAAACTATGTAGCAGAAATCAACATCGACAACAATGAAAACGGAACGGATCCAATTTCAATCAAGCCTTCAATCAACATTAAGGTTTTGAACAGATCTGGAAAAACGGTTTTTTCTTATGATGTAATTTCTGAAGAAAAGGCATTGGGATATACCTTGGATTCGGCACAGAAGAAACTTTATCCTGAACTCAGCACCAAAATCCAGACTGCACTTTCAAAAGAATTGGATGCAGAATAATAAACCAGCATAAATGAAACCTGCCCGAGCAAGTCCTTAGGCAGGTTTTTTTTGTCTGTACGGAAAAACTACAGTCATGCTGAACTCGTTTCAGCATCTGCTTCAGTAACATTACACGGCTCAAGAAATATAAGCCCATGGCAAGTGCGTATAGGCGGTTGAAGTTTTGGATGAGTCGAATTTTACTGATTTAAGCGCCTTTTTTCCAATAAACTATTCTTTTACAGACGATAAGTATAATATTTCACGGTAAAAATTTAATTTTTTCTATATAATAATGACACTTTTTGTGGAATCGAGTGTCTTATTTAATAACGGAGTTGGAAAGATGGGTAATATTACAAATCGTGACTTCGGGGAACTCTATCAAAAATATGGGCCCATGGTTTTGCGCCGATGCAGATTCATGCTGCATGACGAAGACCTGGCCCAGGACGCAATGCAGGATGTTTTCGTAAAGATTATTGAAAACAACTGCAAGATCAAGGATGTCTGTTCAAGCCTTTTTTATGTTACGGCAACGCGCGTATGCCTGAACATCATCAGGGCCAACAAAATCAGAACGGGTCCTGACTTTGATGAAATTTCAAAGATGATGGCTGACGAGTTTTCTGAAATGGAAGTTGAAAAAATTGAGGCGAGGGATGTCCTTGATAATATTTTTTCAAAAAGGGATGAAAAGGATTCAATGATTGCAACGCTGCATTTTGTTGACGGCCTTACCCTTGAAGAAACGGCAGAACAAGTTGGCATGTCGGTTTCCGGCGTCAGAAAAAGAATTGCAGAATTGAAAAAATATTCGGCTTCGTGCATTAAATAAGGAGTTAACATGATTCCACAGTTACTTTTAGAAGAAATCAACCTGGGAGAAAAGAACGCCCGGGACTATTATGATAAATACGGCAAGGAAGAACTTGAAAAGGCTCTTGCTGAACTTAGAAAATCAGACGAAGAAATTCTTGCAGCATATCCAATGAAGGAAATGCAAGAAAAGTTTGAAGAAAAAACTTCGGCATCAGAAAAAAGGAATGTGTTGAGTTTCAGATCCTACAGGACATGGGCAATGTCAGCAGCCGCAGCTCTTGCAGTTTTCCTCTGTGCACCGTTCATGTATAATTCTTTTAAGGCAGGAAAGTCGGAAATACGCGTTAAGGGAAATTCATCGTCAGGAAGTCAGATCAGGCTTTACAGGCAGGAAGGTTCCGATGTGGTAAAACTTTCTAGCGGCGACAGGGCAAAGGAAAACGATGTAATCCAGATTACATATATTCCGGCCGATAAAAACTACGGTATAATTTTCAGTCTTGATGGTAATGGAAACATTACAAGGCATTTTCCTGAAGACAACTGGGCTGCAGGAAAACTCGTGAAGAATGGAGAAGAAGTTCCCCTTTCATTTTCATACAGACTGGATGATGCCCCTGAATTCGAATGCTTTGTTTTTGTAAGTTCAAGAGATGAATTTGCAATGGAAGAACTGGAAGGCCTTTCAAAACTTCAGCCTGAATATCTTAAAGATGCAAAACATTTTCCAAAGAATACGGAAGCAACTTTTTTTGTTCTGAAAAAATAATTAATAAACAGCAGGTGAAATAAATGAAAAAGAATTACATCCATCTTATTGCCATGGCAACACTTATTTCGATTGTGTCTGGCAATGCATTTGCAGCAGAAAAAAACACCGATGGATCTTCAGTAGAACGATATGCACTTTACATAGGTTCCAATGTTGGAGGAAACAACAGAAGACTATTGTATGCTGGAACAGATGCAACTTCCTTTCAGAACACCATGGCAGAAATCGGCGGAATCAGAAAATCAAACAGCATTCTTTTGCTTGATCCTGCAAAGGATGATGTAGACAATGCAATGGAATACATTTCCACATTGATAAACAGAAACAAGGAGAACGCAAGGCGCTCTGAATTCGTTTTCTATTATTCTGGGCACTCGGATGAAAATGCACTTCTTCTTGGAAAGAACACCTACGACTATTCTTCATTGAAGGCAAGCATTTCAAAAGTCCCAAGCGATGTTCATGTCGTAATCCTCGACTCCTGCTATTCTGGAAATTTCATCAGGACTAAGGGTGGACAGAAGCAGAAGCCTTTCCTTGTAGACGATTCTTCCGTAATCAAGGGACATGCCTATCTTTCTTCAAGTTCTTCACAGGAATATTCCCAGGAATCTGATGAAATTGGATCTTCCTTTTTTACAAATGCAATGATTACCGGCTTGAGGGGAGCTGCTGATACTTCCGGCGACAAGAAGGTAACTTTGAATGAATTGTATTCCTATGCATTCAGCGAGACTCTTTCAAAGACTGAAAACAGTTCTGTAGGTCCACAGCATCCAAACTACAACATTACTTTGGTTGGTTCAGGGGACCTTGTTCTTTCTGATATTTCGGAATCTGACTGCATTCTTACTTTGAAAAAAGAATTGAGCGGCCGTGTAATCATCAGGGACAAAAATGAAAAGCTTGTTTCTGAAATCAACAAGACTGCTGCAGGTCCAATATATCTTGCAATGGAAGCAGGTCAGTATGGTGTCACCGTCATTTCTGAATCCGTAACTTTGCAGGGAAGTTTTGAGCTTGGAGAAAAAAAGAACTATATACTTGGTTCAGAAAATCTTTCTCCGGTTTTAAGAAAGTCAAATGCAGTGCGTGGAGAGATTGCCGATGCTGCGGAGGAAGAAGAATCTTCTTCAGCAGAAGACCTTCAGTTTGTTCCCGTTTCTTTTTCAATCATCGGAAATGAATTCTACAGGGAAGTGGAGAAGCCTCTGTTTACAAACCTTTCTTTTGGACTCATAAGGGCGGAAACCTATAAGACCGAAGGAGCAATGATTTCTATTGTTGCAAACAAGACCACCATATTGAATGGATTTCAGGCTTCGTATATTTACAACAGGGCAACTGAACTGAACGGTTTTCAGTTTGGTGGAATCGTAAATCGTGCAGACAGTGTCCTGGGAGCACAGGGAGCCGGCTTTCTGAATGTTGCAAAGGATGTCAGGTACTGCCAGGGTTCGGGTTACGTTAATGTTGCAACTGGAGAAGTTGCAGGCGTTCAGGGAAGCGGAATCATTAACTATGCAGGAAAGATAGATGGTGTCCAGGGTGCCGGGATTGGAAATGTGAGCAAAGGAAATGTGAATGGCGTTCAGGGAGCCGGAATCTTCAATATTGCTGGTGGAGATGTAAACGGTGTTCAGGGATCCGCAATTTTCAATGCGGCAGTTGGTAATGTTGACGGCGTTCAGGGGGCAGCAATATTCAATGTGGCTTGTGGTAGCGTTGATGGTGTCCAGGGTTCTGTTATATTTAACTTTGCAAGATCCCTGGACGGATTCCAGTGTGGCTTCATAAATATTTGTGCTGGTGATGCTGATGGATTGCAGCTTGGTTTGATTAACTATTCAAAGAACGGAATCTTTGACGTTGGGGTATCAGTTTCAACGGAAAAGGAACTTGTATTTGCATTGAATTCGGGAAACAAACACCTCTATTCGATTCTCGGATATGCAATGGATCTTAGGAACCTTTATACAGATTCAGGAGACGCAAAGAAGGATGAAGAAGCTTCCCATGTTTTCCTGGGGCTTGGCACAAAGTTTGAGGTTGGCCGCTTTGGATTTGATTTGCAGGCCATGGCTCATGAAATCATCATAAAGGACAACACAAAGTCTGAGGACAGCAAGTATGAATACAGGTCCGAATGGTATCCTTCCGTAAGGGCAGCAGTAGGCTTTAGGCCAAACAGCCATTTTGAATTATTTGCAGGTGCCATGGTTTCCTTTGAAGCAAAAGGAAACAGCGGAGCCTTTACGGGCAGACCAAACAGCATCGTTGTGGAAACTTCAGATTCAAATGTGAAGCTTCATCCTGAATTCGATGCAGGCATAAAAATCAGGATTTGATTTCTGAACGGATTTTAGAAGAAAGGCACTTCCTAAAAAGGAGGTGCTTTTTTTATTTTAAAGTAACACATTTTTCTTCTTCAGGTGTCAAATTTAACAGTGAGGAAAAAATGAAGAAGATAATATCAGTTGTTATTTTTTCGGGTTTGTTTATCGCAAATCTTTTTTCAAGAGAAGTAAGAATTTTTGTTTCGGATGCTGATCTTGAAATTCCACTCGAAGGAGTAAAGGTTGCAGTAAAGGGTAAAGGTAATGCCTCTGCAATTACAGATGAAAACGGACAGGCAGTAATGGAAGTTTCTGACAAAAACATGCCGGAGACTTTAGAAGCTCAGCTGCCGGGTTACAAGGCTGAGGAGGTTTCCGTAAATCCAGGTGCCTCTGAAATCCAAATCAAGATGGCCATAGCAGATGTAATCGAAGGAAAGGAAATCGTTGTAAACAGGGCTTCTCCGGAAACAACACAGGAGAAGGTAGGCGTTTCCACTGTAATTGCAAAGGAAAAAATGCATTCCACTGCAAGCATGGGTCTCATTGAAGACTGCATGGCTTCAGTAAGAACTCTTCCTGGAGTTTCCTACAGCGGAGCATGGGGTAGCGAACCTTCCGTAAGAGGCGGTTCACCAAGAGAACTTGCAGTTACCCTCGACGGCATGTATACGATTTTCCCATGGCATTGGGGCGGTGGAAATTCAATTTTGAATCCATCAATGATTGAATCCATAAAGCTTTCAAACGGAGTTTTTTCTGCACGCTATGGAAAGGCATCTTCTGGACTTCTTGAAGCAACCACATTAAAGCCGGATTTTGAAAAGCCACATGTAAACGCTTCTGTTTCTACAATGAGTGCAGATGTTTTTGCACAAGTTCCGTTTGGAAAGGATGTTGGCGGCATGCTCGTAGGCACACACCTTACCTATCTTGAACCGTTGTTTTTAATGTACAAGGCAGGAGGAAACAAGTCCCTTGAATCCATAAACCGTCCTCCATACATCCGCGATTTTTTCATGAAGGTAAATGTCAAGCCGTCTTCAGTTCTTGATGTTTCCCTTCTCGGTTTCTTTGGAAGCGATGGATTGTCAGTGGATGATACGGAAACAAAGAAAGGCCTGACTACAAATTCCGTAATGGACTACGACATCTACCAGGGGCTTGCAGGATTGAATGTAAAGTATCTTCCTTCCGATAACATTCAGTTTCATGGGCTCTTAAGCTACAACGGCATGTTTGAAGACCTTATGCAGGGAATACATGAAAACGGCAGGATCAAATACTCAAATGAATTCGTAAATAAATATTACGGAATGAACGGGGTGGATTACGGCGCCTACTATGACCTTAGGGGAATAAACAATCGGTACGAAGAAAAAATCACTTCCCACCTTGTGAATGGAAAATTGGAAACAGAGGTTGAATTTAACGACAAAAACCACCTTTGCTTTGGCGTTGAAGAAATCCTTGCAATCTGCGATTCAAAGGAAAACATCAGCAGCTGGAGAGACATTCAGGTTGGCAATGACTGGCTCTTTGCAAAGACTGACTGGAACACTGAAGTTAAGGGAAACTGGATTTACAATACATCGGCTTTCCTTACATGGACTTATGGCAACGACAACAGCCTTATAAATTCAGAAGTTGGTCTTAGGGGTGAATTCATTACCCTTAACAACAGTAAGGAAAACTATACACTGAACATGGTTCCACAGATTTGTCCCCGTGCATCAGTTACATTTACACCATGGCGTGAAATCGGAAACATCAAGAGGGCATCCATTACAACAGGTACAGGCCTCTTTGTTTCAACACCTCGTGAAACAATGTTGATTTCGGATGAATGTGGCGTAAAGGATTATGACCTTAAGCCAAACTCAGCATTGCTTGCAGTTCTTGGCGGTGATGTGGAACTTGAAAACGACTGGAAGTTCAAGCTTGAAGGCTACTACAAGCATTACCTTTCAAGAATGTACATGTATACGGTTTCAGACGCTTCAACAGGATATTCGCAGGAAGAACTCATGACTAAGTCAAACGGAAAGGGCCGCGTTTTCGGAATTGATGCAATGGTTGAAAAGAATGTCGGAAAGTCATGGGACGGCTACCTTTCATATTCATTTGTATATACAAGGTTCAAGAATCCTGCGGGAATCCTTCCAGGACAGGAAGTAAGTGCAATGGGCGGCGATGTCATGGACGAATGGTTCTTCCCGGCATACCACCGTTTCAACACATTGAACCTTGTAAGCAACTGGCACTTTGGAAAAGGCTGGTCCCTCACCCTTAAGGGAACTCTTGCAACAGGAACCCCAAAGGAAAAGACAGGTGATGTAACCTGCTATGCCGCAACAATGTCTGACGGAACTGTTGTGCAGCGCTACACAAGAAGTTCTTTCTACAGCGATGTTTTGAGGAACCAGATTTCCTGCCCTGTAGATGTGCGCATTTCAAAGGAATGGCTGTCGCATAACGGAAAGGCAAAATGGGAATTCTATTTTGCAGTTCAGGACATTTTCGTAAACCTTTACTCTCCAAAGGGTGAAAAGTCTTACAACAGCTACACAGGCGAAATGAGCGAAATGGCAGAATCCGTTGACTTCAACATCGGCGTTCCGCTTCCATCCGTGGGAGTAAAAGTCCGCTTCTAAAAAAAAAAAAAACAGTGACACTTTCGGGCTCCGGAAGTGTCTTATTATTTACAAGCAAATCAGATGGAGAATATAAAAATGGAAAAAGGATTTAGTTTAATCGAATTGTTCAGGCTTGGAGGACCATTCATGTGGGTTCTTCTTGCTTTTTCTGTAGCCACAGTTGCAATCATCATTGAAAGGTTGATTTACATTTCCTGGCACGATTGCAAGGTTGCACCCTTGAGTAAAAAAATCACGGACTTGTTGAGGGACGGAAAAAAGGAAGAGGCCGAAAATCTTTTGGCTTCCTGCTCACACAAGCAGACTGTTGCATCAATTTTTCTTGCACTCTTGCAGAATGCAAAATTCGGTGAAAAGAGAATGGAACGGGCAGCAGAAAGCGAGGCACAGGAAAGGCTAAGAAGAATGGAAAACGGCTTCAACTATCTTACGGCCCTTTCTTCCCTTGCGCCACTTACAGGATTCCTTGGAACCGTATCTGGAATGATCGGTGCCTTCCAGCAGATTGCAACAGCAACTGATGTTAATGCACAGCTTGTTGCAGGCGGAATCTACGAAGCGCTTATTACAACTGTCTTTGGCCTTATCATCGCCATTGCGGCCCTTGTTGCATACAACCTTTTGATTCAGAAAGTTGATACATTTGCAGCGGAAACTTCAAAGGCCATCAACGACCTTGTACCGGAATTGATCTAGGGTTGAGCCATGATAAAAAGATTTGTAAGGCATAAGGTTGATGATGCGGGAAGTTCCGGTTCCTTGAATGACCTTTCTTTTCTGCTCATCATCTTTTTTATCGTAATTGCAGGCTTCAATGTAAACAAAGGTTTCCTGCTTAATCTTCCGTCAAAGGACAAGCCTATCGTCGTAAACACCCAGGACATTTTGAAGTGCTCCCTTGCTGCAGACGGAAAGCTTTTTCTTGATGGAAAGGAAATTGAAGTGGAAGAACTGGCTAAGACGGTTTCGGAAAAACTTGTTACCTGGCCCAACATGACATTTCTTCTGACCATCGATCCTGATGCATCATATCAGAATGTTGTCGATGTAATTTCAGTAATCAGAAAACTGAAGGTGGAAAATTTTTCCTTCAGGATGAACAGGGAGTAAACTATGCTTAACCTTAAACCTAAAAGAAGGAATCCTTCCATCACAACATCTTCCATGTCGGACATTGGATTCCTTCTCCTGATTTTCATCATGCTCATTTCCCTGATGAACCAGCGCTACGAAGAAAAAATAAATTATTCTGAAAGTGCAGTTCTTGAAAAAACTCAGGCTGACAAGAATTTTGAAATCTGGATTCAGAGCAACGGAACAATTTCTGCAGACGGAAAAATCCTGAATGATAAAACTCTGGAAAACGCGGTGGTAAGTGCAATTGCAGAAAATCCCACAGTGCGCATCCACATAATCGCCGACAGGGACACCCCCTATAAATATGTAAATGAAGCTGTTGCTGTCCTTCAGACACTGCAGCATCGCGTAGTAAGTTTTGTTGTAAAGGAACGGTAGATAAAATGAATGTAGAAAAATTTTCAAAATATTCTGGTTGCATTCGGCCGGCCCTTTTTGTTCTTGTTCTTGCGGTTCACGCCGCCGTAATCAGCATGTTCAGTTTCAGAAATGAAAGTACACCGGTGGAAACCGTTGATTTCAGGGAGGCTGAAGTTTTCAAGCTTGTGGATGTTCAGGAATTTGTTCCGCCACCACCGGAAGTAAAGGAAGTTAAGGAAACTGTAAAGGTTTCAAAGCAGCCGGAAGCTTCTGAAAACATCACCGAAACGGAAAAGAAAGTTGAGACAGAACCGGAGGAAATCGTTTATCTTCCACAGCATAAAATTTCTTCCGTTCCTGTTATTCCGGTCAGGGAAATTCTTTCAAGAATAGAATATCCATCAATGGCCTTGAAGCAGGGAATAGAAGCCGTCGTTTACCTTGAGCTTTTCATAGACAGCACTGGCACAATCAGAAACATAAAGGTTCTTAAAGATCCTGGCCACGGATTTGCTCAGGCTGCAGTAAAGGCTTTTGACGGTATCACCTGCATCCCAGCCATTGCCAACGGAAAGGCATGTGCCGTAAAATTCCGCTATCCAGTCAAATTCACCTTGAACTGAAATTATTGCCATCACTCGCAGCGCACATAGAAAGTTGCCCTTGATACCCCCTGCTTTTTAAGCATGCCTTTTTGGCAGAGGGAATGAAGGGTTCGTTCAACGGTTATTTCGCCAATGTCAGGAAAGTATTCAAGGATTTCCTTCTTGGTGATTTTTCCGCCGTTGGACAAAATGTATTCTTCTATAAGTTGGGGCTTGGATTTTCCGCTGCGCCTAAGGTGGTCCACCCGCTTTTCAAAGGCTTCGTATGATTCCAGCAAAACAGAAAGGAACCAGCAGATGAAAGGTTCGTAGTTGCTTTCGTTTTCATGCCAGCCCTCGCTTGAATCCAAAAAAGCCTCGTTGAATTCTTCCCAGTGTTTTTCCATTATCTGTTCGATACTTATGTATTTCCCAAGGATGAATCCGTGTTTGCAGCAGGCAAGGATTGAAAGAAGCCTGCTCATTCTGTAGGTTGCATCAGTAAAAGGATGGATGCAGAGAAAATCCATCAGCATAATTGGAATCAGTATAAGGGGGTCTGTCCCCTCTGTCTCAAAGGCTGAATCATAGCTGTCAAAAAGATCGTCCATAGCCCTTTCCGTGTCATTTGCTCTTACGGGGCGGAAAGGTCCCTTGGGCGTTCTGTCAAAGGATTTGTATTGTCCGCCGTTTTTTGTTCTGCATAATGAATAAAGGTCCCTGTGGAGCTGTAGTATATAGTAGGGTTTGCACGGTATGTAGTCGTGGTTTTGCAAAATTGATGAAAGAACCCTGTAATAGCCTGCAATTTCTTCTTCATCAAGATTTTTTGGCTCGATTTCTCCGTTCGCAAGGTCGTTTAAGCGTGAATCAGTCGTTGTGATGCTGCTCATTCGGTTTGAAACCAGTGTGCTCTGGATTTTTGCCGATTTTTCAAAGCATTCAAGCTCGTTTCCCATCATTTCTACAAAAAGATCCTGCCGTCCTTTGTACTGATAGATTTTGGTCACCAGGGACATGATTTTTGGAGTAAAATACTGCTTGTGTTCTTCATAAAGATTGAATTTATGCATTTTAATGAAAAATCGCTATTTATTGCTTCATTTTAATGATAATGATGCAATAAAACAAGAATTATCTGCAAAGGATTAGAAAATTTACTGACAGCGGCCTGTTTTTCCTGTACTATTTTGCCTGTTGCCGCTTTTTACGGCTTTTTTTTGGAGGAAACTATAATGAAAGACATTTCAAAATTGCTCGACTTTAGACCAAGCATCAAGGTTGTTGATGCAACATTGCGCGACGGTGGTCTTGTTAATGACTTCTATTTTACAGAAGAATTCGTAAAGGATCTTTACGAAACAAATGTTAAAGCTGGCGTAGATTACATGGAATTTGGATATAAGGCAGACAAGGAACAGTTTGACGTAAGCAAGTTCGGTCCATGGAAGTTCTGTAACGATGATGATATTCGCAAGGTAGTTGGAGACAACGATACAAACCTTAAGCTTGCTGTTATGGCAGACGTTGGACGCTGTAACTACAAGCAGGACATTCGCCCAAAGAGCGACAGCCCAGTTGACCTCATTCGTGTTGCAACATACATCAAGACAATTCCTGCAGCCATCGACATGATTGAAGATGCAAAGAACAAGGGATACGAAGTAAGCTGCAACATCATGGCAATTTCCACAAGCCAGGAATCGGACATTAAGGCAGCCCTCGACCTTCTCGGAAAGTCACCTGTTGATGTTATCTACATCGTAGACAGCTACGGTTCAATCTACCCAGAAGAAATGGCTCGCGTTGCAGACATTTACACAGCAGCAGGAAAGAAATACAACAAGAAGATTGGTATCCACGCACACAACAACATGCAGCTTGCATTTGCAAACACAATCGAATGCTGCGGTGACGGCGTAGACTACCTTGATGCTACATACGGCGAAATGGGTCGCGGTGCAGGTAACTGTGCAATGGAACTCCTCCTTGGTTTCCTCAAGAACCCTAAGTACAGCACATTCCCTGTATACCAGTTCCTTGAAAAGCACATCAACAAGCTCCGTGCAGACGGCGTAAGATGGGGATACGAACATCCATACCTCCTTACAGGCCAGCTTAACCAGCACCCACGCACAGCCATTGCCTACACAAAGGAAAACCGCAAGGACCTCGTGGAATTCTACAAGGAAATCAGCGGACAGGACTAATGACATCAGAAAGTTTCTTAAAGCTGTACGAAATTACAAAAAAGCTTCGTGGTGAGGACGGGTGCCCCTGGGACAAAAAGCAGACGCCTTCCACACTCCGGGAAACTTTCATCGAGGAAACTTTTGAAGTAATCGATGCCATAACGGAAGGCGACCCAATGCATGCCAAAGAGGAGCTTGGGGACGCCTTTTTTAATATAGTTTTGATTTCCTACTGCTACGAACAGGCAGGGGATTTTACAATTTCGGAAGTTCTTGATGAAATAAGCGAAAAGCTTGTGCGCCGTCATCCCCATGTTTTTGGTGATGTTCAGGCAGACACGGCGGCAAAAGTAATAAAACAGTGGGATAAAATCAAGGAAGAAGTCGAAGGCCGCAAATCGGATTCCGTTCTGGACAGCGTTCCAAATGGATTTCCACCGCTTTTAAAGGCCTACAAGATGCTCAAGAAAGCTGCAAAAGTCGGCTTTGACTGGCGTTCGGTGGAACAGGCGGAAAGCAAGGTCCGCGAGGAACTGGAAGAGATTTCCGGGGCAATCAGCGAAAACAACCAGGAACACCTTGAAGAAGAGGCCGGGGACATGCTCCTAGCAGCCGTAAATTACTGCCGCAAGCTTGGAATTGACCCGAATGTTGCTCTTGAAAAGGCTGCGAAGAAATTTTCCGGCAGATTCCGCTTTGTTGAAAAGGAAATGAAGGCAAAAAACCTTGAAATGACCGAATCCAACGACAAGGAAATGCTTGCCCTCTGGAAAGAAGCAAAAAAGCAGTAAGAAGTCTGTTTTTGTTGCCTATCGGCACTTTTTTGTATATATTTTAAGGGTTAAAAGATGGATTTCCACTTATGAAATCAGCATGAATGTACTTTTTTCTTGCCGTACATTCACTTTTTGGGAGAAACAATGAACAGAACAATGAACATTCGCCTTGAAGACGAACAGAAAGAAGAAAAGAAGCCGGAAATGGCAGATCCACTTGCAGAAAAATTCCTTAAGACAAGACAGATTTTGATGAGCGGTGAAGTAAGCGAAGAACTTGCAGACAAGATTTGCCGCCAGCTTTTGATTCTTGAGGCAGATAACGACAAGCCAATTTACCTTTACATCGACAGCCCTGGTGGTGATGTTTACGCAGGTTTCGCAATCTTTGATACAATCCGTTTCATCAATGCACCTGTTTACATCATCGGAATGGGTCTCATTGCCAGTGCCGCTGCCCTTATTCTTCTTGCAGCTCCAAAAGAGCGTCGCTTCGGATTTGCAAATTCAAGCTACCTCATTCACCAGCCATCAAGCGGAATGAAGGGTGTAGCTACAGATATTGAAATCCACGCTGCTGAACTTGCAAAGACTCGTGCAAAGATCAACGAAATCATTGCAGAAGAAACAGGTACAGCCCTTGAAAAGGTTTCAAAGGATACAGACCGCGATTACTGGCTCAATGCAGAAGAATCAATCGAATACGGTCTTATCAGCAAGATCATTACAAAGCGTTCTGACCTTGAAAAGTAAATGAACTTTTCACTCACCGATTCCCTTAAAGACAAAATTCTCTTTGCCATGGAAGACCAGAACTCCGTATACTGCGTTGATGCAGCAAACGGGGATCTGAAGGTTTTGTCTTCTGAAAATTCTGACGGGGAAGAACTGGACGGTGAAGCTGAAATCGACATTGATGAAGAAAACTATTATTCAATTCCGTCGTGGGATAGCGATGACGGTTTTGAAATGATGGAAAATTTTACTGCAGGGCTCCATAATCCTAATGCCTATAAGGAACTTAGAAGATGCCTTGCAAACAGAAGGGGGGTGTTCAGGAATTTCAAATCAATTTTAAAATCGTACCCGGAAGTGGAGCAGAAGTGGTATGCCTTCAAGGACAAGACCATGCATGCAAGAATCACTGAATGGTACAATGTACTTTGCGAGTCCTGGGGTTTGGAAGGTCTTGAAGAAAATCCAGAATCTTTTGATACGGAATATCTTGTTCAGGACGATTTTGAATTTACCAAATACGATTCTCTTAAGGACAAAGAATGCGTTGATCGTGAAGTCATTAATATTGCAGAAGAATACAAAGAAAAACATGATGGAAATCTTGGAGAAGCAGTTGCAGACATTTTTAAATCTCAGTCGGCAGCCGTTTCAGGGGAAAACAAATTCGGTTATGCATGTTATTCCCACGACCATGAATTCCTGGGGTGTTCACTTGTTTCTTACTGTCCGTCCTCAGCAAAAAAATCAGTTGCTTTTACGGATTTTTTTGTGATTCAGAATTACCGTGGTCTCGGCATAGGCAAAGAGCTTTTGAATAGATGCCTTGCTGATTTTAAGAACCTCGGAATTCAGTGGGTAATTTTATCAACAAAAATAATGCCCGAATCAATGGAAAATTTATTTTGTGAGTTTTCATTCAAAAAGACAGAATTCGGGTTCATTTTGAATTTACAGGAGTAAAAAAATGGCATACAACAATCGTGAAGGTTTTTCAATCAATGAAGAACAGGTAGCAGCTTTTTTGGCAGATGCAGTAAGACGCGTTGAATCATCAAGTGATTCAGACATCGAAGCTTTGAAGACATTCAAGAAGCTTTTCAAGAAGAATGTTCCATTCTCACGCAGAGGCTATGTAGCAGCTTTGCTCATTAAGAATGCATCGGGATTCAGAAGCAACCGCTTCAACCGTGAAAACAACAAGAAGGATCGTTTTGCTAACAACAAGCATGAAGATCGCTTTAACCGCAACGAACGCACATCAGAAAGAAAGACAGAAGAACATACAGAAAAGGCACCTCGCGTAACAATCGCTCCAGAAGCAGCCGGAACAATTTTCATCGGTGTTGGAAGAAGCCGCGGCGTATTCCCTCGTGATCTTGTTGGCCTTCTCGTAAGCGTTGCAGGTTTTGACCGCTCAAGAATCGGAGAAATCCGCGTTCTTTCAAACTACTCTTTCATCCAGCTTTTTGCAGAAGACTGCGACAAGGCAATTGCTGCCCTCGACGGTTATGAATACCGCGGAAGAAAGCTTTCTGTAAGCTACAGCCGCAAGAAGGAAGAAGGCGAAAACACAGCAGATGCACAGGATGAAGTAATCCCAGCAAATGTTTCAAACGAAGGACACGCTGATACATCTGTAAACACAGAAGCAGCAAAGCTTGCAGCTGAACAGTCGGCATTCGCAGCTTCAATGGACAATGCTCCAGTAGAAGAAACAAAGGCAGAACCTGCACCAGTTGAAGAAAAGACATACTTTGAAACAACAGACGACGGTCAGGTTAAGTCTCACTTTGTAAACAACTAAAAAATAAAAATGCTTCCGTAAGGAACCGTACCGAGCTCGCTCCGATGAAACTTCGTTTCAAGTCGCAGTTTGTCGCGAACCTCTGCTACGCATTTTCCTATCTTAAAGGATACAAAGTGATTTTAACCTGATCTAGGTCAGGAAAAGGGACTGTTCAAAAAGTAGGATCCCTGGGATGGCAGCTTCGGCTGCCATTTTTTTATGACTTGAAACTGATATTGAGAAATATTATCGGAGGAGAAAAAATGAAAAAGAAAATTATGGCATCTGTCATATCATTTATCGTTGCTTGTTCCATTGTGAATGCAAAGAGTTCAGGCGACAACAAGGCCGTTCCTTTGCCGTTTCAGAAAGGAATCTGTGTTACCCATTGGCTTGAAGATGGCCCACTGGACAGTCTGAATCCTTACTATTACACCAAAGGCGATTTCGAAAATATCAAGGCACTTGGGTTTGACCATGTCCGCGTTCCAATCCAGTTTGAAAGGTTTTTCTTTGACAATAAATATACAGTTCACCCTGAACTTCTCGGAATCATTGATGATCTTGTGCGCTATGCAGAAGAACTGCAGATGTATTTTGTGATTGATTTCCATAATGACTGTGTTGAAGGAGCAAAGACCCGTCCTGATATTGAAAAACTCTTGCTTTCTGTATGGACTCAGCTTGCGGAACGATATAAGGACAGTTCAGAATATGTAATCTATGAAATAATGAATGAACCTCATTTCATGACTGTTGAAAAGTGGGGTGCAATACAAGGTAGAGTATTAAAGAAAATCCGCAGTATAGATACAAAGCATTACGTTGTTGTGGGATCTATTGATGGCATGCTTGATAACACCCTTGCTTTACCTAAATATAAGGATGACAAGATAATTTACACATTCCATTTCTATGAACCTCAGATGTTCTGTTTTCAGGGAGCAAGCTGGGTGGATTGTGGTGCCTTTACAGGAATTCCTTATCCGTTCGTAAGTCTGGACAAATTGAATTTTCCGAAAGATCTTCTTAAACGATTTGAATGGCATGTAAATCTGTACAATAAATGTGCACAGGACGGATACTATGAAAAACGATTCGATCAGGTAGTAGAATTCAGCAGAAAAAGAAATGCTCCTGTATGGAACGGTGAAA
>JAUNCR010000038.1 GCA_030526505.1 Spirochaetales bacterium | reverse complement strand
TGGCGCCGGAACTTTAGCATTGGGCCACAATGACGACGAAGTAAATCAGGCAATGATTGAGATGATCACAAACGATGCACCTCTTCACACTCTTGATTTGACAACACCTGTGAAAGACAATTTTGTTCATACATTGTTGTCTTTGCTTCCACCAGAACTTGGAAACAACGCAAAAGTTCAGTTCTGTTCACCTAGCGGAACGGATGCAACTGATGCAGCCATCAAGCTTTGTAAAACAGCTACAGGCCGCTCAAGCGTAATTTCCTTTGCCGGCGGATACCACGGAATGGGACAGGGACCTCTTGCCTGCATGGGTAACCTTCATGCAAAGACAAGCGTAAACGGCCTTATGCCAGATGTTCACAGCTTCCCTTATCCATATCCATACCGCGATCCATTTGGATTGGGTGGAGATGCAGCAGTAAAAGCAGCATGCAACTTCTTTGAAAGAACTTTGAAAGATCCAGAAAGCGGAATCACAAAGCCAGCCTGCGTAATCCTTGAAGCAATTCAGGGCGAAGGCGGAGTCATCCCGGCTCCAGTTGAATTCCTCCAGACTGTAAGAAGAGTTACAAAAGAACTTGGCATTCCTCTTATTCTTGACGAAATCCAGTGCGGAATGGGACGCAGCGGAAAACTTTTTGCTTTCCAGTATGCAGACATCATTCCGGATGTTGTCCTCATTTCAAAGGCTATCGGCGGTTCACAGCCAATGGCAGTTGTCGTTTACAACAAGGAACTTGATGTATGGACACCTGGTGCACATGCAGGTACTTTCCGCGGAAACCAGCTTGCAATGAAGGCAGGAACAATCGTACTCAACAGGGTATCAAAGCCTGAATTCCTTGCTGATGTTGCACGCAAGGGAGAACTCATCAGGGAAAAACTCCATGACCTTCAGAAGCGCGTTTCCATCATCGGAGACATTCGTGGCGTAGGACTTATGGTCGGTACAGAATTCGTAGATCCAAAGGGTCAGAAGGACTGCATCGGTTCATTTCCTGCAAGCGGAGAAATCGCAGGAAAGGTTCAGAAGCTTTGCTTTAACAACGGCCTCATCGTGGAAAAAGGCGGAAGAAACGGCTCTGTAATGCGCTGTCTCTGTGCCCTTAACATTACTGACGAAGACCTTTCTAAAGCATGGGCTATCTTTGAAAAGTGCGTTCTTGAAGTAGATAAAGAATACAAATAATCAATAACTTTTTAATAAGTCGGAAATGTCTTAGAAGCATTGGTGCAGGATTTTCTGAACCAGTTTCAGAATCAGAAAGCATTGCAAAACTGATTTGACGTTTCCGACATTTTTTTTGGACAGAGCATGAAAACAATTTTTCTTACAGACAGCAAAACAGACAAAGACGAATTCAAGAAAATCAGTCTTGAAGTTTCTGAAGCCATAGCAGATGCTTTTGTTGACGACAGGGCATACTCGGGCCCTACTCCACAGGAACTTAAGGAAATAATCCAGCAGGATTCTATTCTTCCAGAAGAAGGATTGGGCTGGGAAAAGACTTTTGAACTTACAAAGAAAAAAATTCTTCCAAATCTTTTGAGGACTCCTTCAACAGATTACATGGCTCACCTTCACGGGCCTTCCCTTGTGGAAACCCTTGCCGCAGAACAGATAATCTCCGTATTCAACCAGTCCATGGACAGCTGGGACCAGTCTCCTGTTGCAACGGAAATTGAAGTGGAAGTTATCAATCACCTTTGCAGGCTTTACGGATATTCAAAGGATGCAGACGGCGTATTTACAAGCGGCGGAAGCCAGTCAAACCAGACGGCCATTATTCTTGCCCGCGACTGGTTCTGCAATGAAATCCTCAAATACGATGTAAAGAAATTCGGAATCAACGACAAGTGCCTAAAACTCAGAATGTACACATCTGAGATTTCTCACTTCTCAATGGAAAAATCCGCACACATTCTTGGCCTTGGATATCAGTCGGTCGTAAAGGTTCCTGTTGATGAAAAGAAAAGGATGGACATCAAGGCTCTCCGCTCCCTCATTGAAGAAGACAAAAAGGCCGGTAACATTCCTTTCCTTGTAGTGGGAACTGTTGGAACTACAGACTTCGGCTCCATTGATCCACTTAAGGAACTTTCTGAAATTGCCAGGGAAAACAGCATGTGGCTCCACGCTGATGCCGCCTACGGTTCAGGCGTAATCATGTCCGACAAATATGCAGGCAGGGTCAAGGACATAAGCCTTTGCAATTCAATCACAGTCGATTTCCACAAGATGTTCCTCATGCCTATTTCCTGCTCTGCAGTTCTCGTTAAGGACGGAAAGACTTTTGACGCCCTTACAATCCACGCAGACTACCTTAACCGCGAGGAAGACGAAGAGGACGGCTACACTAACCTTGTGGACAAGTCCCTTCAGACAACCCGCCGTTTTGATGCCCTTAAAGTCTGGATGAGTTTCCAGGCCCGCGGAAAGAAAGGCTGGTCAAAGCTCATCAATACAAGCATGGGAAATGCACAGTACCTTTACGGCAAGCTTAAGGAAGACAAGGATTTTGAAGTAATTACTGAACCTGAAATCAGTTCCGTTGTTTTCCGCTATGCCGCATCTGAAAATGCAGACGAAGTGAACAAGAAGGTTCGCCGCCAGCTGATTCACCAGCACGGAGTGGTAATCGGACAGACTGTAAGCAACGGCCATGTCTGCCTGAAATTCACTTTGCTTAATCCGCTCATCACCCACGAAAAGCTTGATGAACTTAAGGCACTGATTAAAAAACTTGCACAGTAAAAGAGAAAGGCTAGTGTTTCACTATTTCCCTAAATTTTGTATACTAAGCCAACAAAAATAATAACGAGGTAGAATTATGTATATTACATGTCTTGATCTTGAAGGCGTTCTTGTTCCAGAAATCTGGATCGAATTTGCAAAGGTTTCAGGAATTCCAGAACTCACACGCACAACACGCGACGAACCTGACTATGACAAGCTTATGAAGTGGAGAATCGGTATTCTCAAGGAACATGGACTTGGTCTTAAGGAAATCCAGGATGTAATTTCCAAGATTGACCCTCTTCCAGGCGCAAAGGAATTCCTTGATACACTCCGCTCAAAGTGCCAGACAATCATTATCAGCGATACTTTCAGCCAGTTTGCAGGCCCATTGATGAAGAAGCTTGGCATGCCGACAATTTTCTGCAATGAACTTGTTGTTGCTCCAAACGGCGAAATCACAGACTTCAAGATGAGATGTCCACAGTCAAAGCTTACAACTGTAAAGGCACTTCAGTCTTGCGGTTTTGAAACTGTAGCAAGCGGTGACAGCCACAATGACCTTGCAATGATCAAGGCAAGCAAGGCTGGATTCCTCTTCCGCTCAACAGACCAGATCAAAAAGGACAATCCTGAACTTGAAGCCTTTGAAGAATACGACGATCTTATCAAGGCAATCCTCAAGGTTGTTGAAGCATAGTTTTTTACAGCACTTCTGAAATAGAAAGGGCTGTCGTAGTTTTTTACGGCAGCCCTTTTTTTATTTCAATTTTTTTATTTCTGATAACTACACTTCAAGTTATTATCCCTATCCAGATAATAAATTACTATCCAATAAGAACCATAATTAACCAATTGTACATAAGCTAAACAAGGATTAGTAGTATATGCAGACATTTGAATGAGCTTGGCTTTTACATCGTCTGCTTTAATATCAGCATAGTTTGTGGTAAACTGACTATAATACATGATATAAGTTTTTATATAAACATCATCTGTTAAGGTTGCACTAAAGGTTTCAACATTTGAGTAAAAATCAACCACCGCATTTTCATAAGCCCTAATAACTGTACTTTTGTCAGCGTAGTACTTCATAACGTCAGGTTTACCCTCATAGTTAATAAAAGGTTCAGCGTTTAAAGCTAGGGGGGCAAATTTTGCCCATCCGCGTACAGTTTCTTCTTCATCTTCTGTTATCTTTTTACAGCTTACACTACAAATAGTAAGGGCAAAAATACCACACCACAACAATTTACCAAGGATTTTCTTTACTTTCATTTTTTTACCTCTTTATTTATTTTATAATTGTGAATATTCCATTTTCAATTGAAAAATATTCACTCTTGTAAGTTTCCCAATCTGTTTTAGACTGATATGCATCAATACCGTTTTTAATGCTTGGAGGCAACAAATCTTTTCTAGGAGTATACATAGCGTCAGAGAAAATCTGATTCAATACATCAAAAGCAGATTCAATTCCATCTATATTTTCTGCAATAGAATAGCTGGCAGAAATAAAAGCACCGATAACAAGGGAACGCATGTTTTCATTGATGTCTGTAAACTGTTTTCCCCATGTTGTCTTTAAGATTCCGTCAACATTTTCAGCCTTTACGATAAAATCATTTTCTTCAGAATAATCAAAAGTAATTTTTTCAGACCAATAATCTTTCATAAAAGTTTTTGTTCCATCAGCATTTACCCATGTAAAAGCTCTCATTGGAACAACCAACACAACACCTGTCTGAGATTCAAATGCAGAACGTTCTACTTGAGTTGAAACACAACTTGTGAAGCAACAGGCAAGTAATGCAACTAATGCAATTGAAATTTTTCTAATAGTTTTCATTTTTTTTCTCCTTTTTAAAACTATTTTTAATTGGTATCGATTTTTTTATTTTTGGCTATGTACGGAATTAGCGTTGCTATTCTGAACGCGGTGGTTGAGCCTGTCGAAACTACCGCATTTCGTGTAACACCATCTTATGCGTACTTAGCCTTTTATAAAGGATACTCACTTTGAATTTTGATAACTATAATAAGAAAAAAAAAAAAAAAAAAAAAAATAAAGAGTTTTTTTCAGAAAACTGTAGATATGTGTATTTTTAAATTAATAATATAAACTAGAGCCCTTCGGCTTCACTTACCTTCCCTTAAGGAGCCTTGTTCGGCTAAGCATAAAAGGAATGGAAATTGAAATCGAAGGGCCCTGTTATTTTAGAACAATCCGCTGATTACGCCGTTGTCGTCAACATCGATGTTTTCTGCGGCAGGAACCTTTGGAAGTCCTGGCATATCCACGATGTCGCCGGCAAATACAACAACGAATCCTGCACCGCTGTAAAGCTGAACATCGCGAACAGGGAATGTGTATCCGCTTGGTGCACCAAGAGCCGACTTGTTGTGGCTGATGGAATTCTGTGTCTTTGCCATACATACAGGAAGATTTCCGTAACCTGCCTTTTCGTATTCTGCAAGCTTCTTAAGGGCCTTTGCATCAAATTCTACATGAGCGGCACCGTAAATGTCCTTTGCAAGAATCTCAATTTTATCCTTGAATGAAGCATCAAGAGGATAGATGTTCTTGAATTCAGATGGCCTATCGCAGAGTTCAACAACTTTTTCTGCAAGGGCCTTTGCACCTTCTCCACCTTTGCCCCAGCCTTCGCAAAGAATTGCTTCGCTTCCGCATTCCTTTGCAAGCTTCTGAACCAGTTCAACTTCTGCATCAGTATCTGTAATGAACTTGTTTACTGCAACAACGCAAGGGAGACCAAACTTCTTCATGTTGTTGATGTGTGCCTTAACATTTTCAAAGCCAGTTGTGATTGCCTCAAGGTTTTCAACGCCAAGGTCAGCCCTGAGGACTCCACCGTGCATCTTGATGGCGCGGCATGTAGCAACGATTACAGCTGCATTTGGTTTGAGTCCATGCATGCGGCACTTGATGTCAAAGAATTTTTCAGCACCAAGGTCAGCGGCAAAACCTGCTTCAGTTACAACATAGTCGCCGGTTGCCAGGGCGCAAAGGGTTGCATTGATTGAGTTACATCCATGGGCAATGTTAGCAAAAGGTCCACCGTGAATGAAGGCAGGATTCTTTTCCAAAGTCTGAACAAGGTTTGGTCTGATTGCATCCTTAAGAAGGGCTGCAATTGCACCTGTACACTTGAGCTGACCGAATGTTACATTTTCCTTTGCATATGTCTGGCCGATGATGATGCGGCTGATTTTTTCCTTAAGTTCAGAAATGCTCTTTGAAAGACAAACGATTGCCATGATTTCAGAAGCAACGGAAATCTGGAAGTGGCTTTCGCGTGGAACACCGTCAACCCTTGAACCAAGGCCAAGGATAACATTGCGGAGGGCGCGGTCGTTCAAGTCAACACAACGCTTCCATGAAATTGTTCTTGGATCGATATTAAGTTCGTTTCCCTGCTGAAGGTGGTTGTCAATAAGGGCAGCCATAAGGTTGTTTGCTGCAGTGATTGCGTGGATGTCGCCTGTAAAGTGAAGGTTGATGTCTTCCATTGGAACAACCTGTGCATATCCACCGCCACATGCTCCACCCTTGATTCCAAAACATGGTCCAAGGGATGGTTCGCGAAGAGCAATTACAGTCTTCTTTCCGATCTTATTAAGTCCATCACCAAGAGCGATGGTAACTGTTGATTTTCCTTCACCTGCTGCTGTAGGTGTCATGGCAGTAACGAGAATTAGCTTGCCTTTCTTTCCCGATGCCTGAAGGGAGTTTAATTTTTCAAAGTTGACTTTTGCCTTGTAGGAACCATACAAATCAAGGTCCTTTTCTGTGAGGCCAATCTTTGCAGCAACTTCCTTTACAGGAATCATTACATTTTTCTGTGCGATTTCAATATCTGTCATCAATAAACTCCGTACTGATAAAAAAAGAATGGGGAACCGAAAAGCAATTTCTTGCCTTAACCGGTTCCCCATTATAGAAGAAATATAGAATTATTTCAATTTTACATTATTCGCATGCTGAATCTGCGGCAATCTTACCGTAGATACAGATGTCTGCAACAGCGTTTCCGCCAAGGCGATTGCCACCGTGGATGCCGCCTGTTACTTCACCTGCTGCATAAAGTCCAGGAACAGGATTTCCGTTTGCATCAAGAACTTCTGCCTTTGTATTGATTACGATACCACCCATTGTGTGGTGGATTGCAGGTCCAATTTCGCATGCATACCAAGGTCCTTCTGTAAGAGGACGAGGCATTTCATTACCCTTTCTTCCAAGAGGATCATTTCCGCTTGCCTGAATCTTTGCATATTCTGCCATTGTTGCTTCAAAAGCATCTGCAGGGATTTCAAGTTTACCGGCAAGTTCAGCCAATGTTGCTCCATCTTTAAGAAGTCCGTTCTTTACATAACCTTCGATTGCCTTGAGGGACTTGCGGACATCTTCATCAAACACAATGAATGCTGTCTGTCCTTTCTGTTCAAGAATTGCCTTGGACATTACATCACGGGTTGCCATTTCCGTGCAGAATCTCTTTCCGTCACGGTTAACAAGGATTGCACCGTTTCCGCGAACAGCCTCAGTAATCATTGTTCCGTTTCCTGGAACTACTGTTGGGTGTGTCTGGATTTCATCCATCTGTGTAAGGGCAGCATTGAACTTCTTTACCATTTCGAATGCATCACCAGTTGCACCCCTGTGGTTTGTTGTTCCGAATCCCTTGAGGTTTGCATTGTAAGAAACAATCATGTCAGGATTTGCACCAAAGCCACCGGCAGCGATGATTACAGCTTTTGCCTTGATTGTGTAGTCGCCGTTCTTTGCGCTAACCTTTACGCCGGCTGCGCGACCTTTTTCTTCGATGATGTCTGTTACCTTTGAATTAAGCCTGATTTCAGCACCTGCGCTTTCTGCAGCCTTTACAAGAACAGGAACAAGGTGTGCACCAACTGCGGCACCCCCCTGAGGTCTGTGAGTTCTCTTGTTTGAGCTACCAGCCATCTTACCTACGTCTGTAAGGTCAGCACCGATGGAAATGAGCCAGTCTACAGTTGCTGCAGATTTTTCAACCATGTTGCGTACAAGTTCAGGATTGTTCTTGTTGTAACCACCCTTCATTGTGTCGTTGAAGTAAGCGTCGTTGCTGTCTTCGATTCCAAGCTTCTTCTGAATTGAAGTTTCGCTAGCATTGAGACCACCAGTAGCACTGATCGTGTTACCTCCGCAAGCACCCATCTTTTCAAGAACGATTACCTTCTTTCCCTTAGAGGCGGCTTCTGTTGCAGCAGAAAGTCCTGCTCCACCGGCACCGATGATTACGATGTCGCATGAAGTGTCCTTTGCCTTGGCAACCTTTTCAACCTTACCCTGGGCCTCATTAACTGCAGCCTTGAGTGCTTCTACAACAGCCTTTGATGTAATTGTTGCACCAGAAACTGCATCGATTCCAGAAGTTTTTCCGCCGTTGCTCAAGAACTGAGCAAGAACCTTGTCTTCTGCTGCCTTTGCGAAATCAGTTTCCTGTTCTTCAAGAACCTTTGCGGCGCTTACTGCACCTTCTGAAACTGTAATTTCCACTACGATAGGACCGTTGCGACCTTCCGCAGTTCCTTTATAAGTTCCGTCTGCAAGAGCCTTAGGCTTGCATCCAATAAAAGCCAATGCCATTGCAGATACGACTGCAAACACAACTGTCTTTGTCAAATTTAAGTATTTGTTCATATATCCTCCACTTATTAAATTTACAAATTTTCGATTTATTTTACCAGTTCTTTCAAACTGTAGATTTCCTCTTCCGTAAGGCTTCTGTATTCTCCGCGCCCTAAAGATTCATCAAGATGCAGGGTTCCCATAATAAGTCGCTTAAGGTAAACCACTTCATTATCAAGGGCAATGAAGATTCTCTTTACCTCATGAAACCTTCCTTCAGTTACGGTGATGGTGCATTTGTCGTCTTCAAGGAATTCTATGTCGCAGGGTTTTGCATCGCATTCAGGGTCATTGGCTGCTGCAGGAATGCGAAGGCCTGCCTTTGCTTTCTGAATGTAGGTGGTTTTCTCTTCCTCTGAAACCGCATCCCTAAGATGCACAAGGTAGGTTTTCTTCACTTCGTATTTTGGGAAAGTAAGCCGGTGGTTAAGTTCACCGTCAGTAGTAAAAATCAAAAGGCCCTCGGTGTCAGCATCAAGACGGCCAACGGTACTCAAGGAACCGCCGAGCCTTTTCTGATTGTCCGCTTCATCAAGGAATTCATAGACCGTCTGATGCCTGTCGCTCTTTGTAGAACAGACAGCACCGCTGGCCTTGTTCATCATGAAGTAGGAATGTTTTTCGATTTCAAGCGGTTCGCCATTGATGACAACCTTGTCGTTATCAACATCAATATGGCATTCAGGATCACGGATTCTTTCACCGTTTACAAGAACTTCACCAAAGCGGACTAGACGCTTTACATCGCGCCTAGAACCAAATCCGCTGTTGGCAAGAATTTTATCAAGTCTTTCTTTTTCTTTCATCATTGTGCAAAAGGTTCTTCCAAAACTATGCGGTCACCAACAATAACCTTGTTGCCTCCCACAACCGTAATGTTTGAAAGATAATATTTTCCGTATTCTTTAAATTCAACGCGAGCAACCGCCACTTTATTTCCTTCCCTGTAAAGAGAGCATGGGAATATTTTTCCCCTGTTTGCTTCTCTTGTAAAGAAGTTGCGCTTGTCTTCGCTGACATAGACATTATATGTTTTTTCAGAGATAGAAGCCACTACTGCATCCGGAGTAATTTCACCGCATTTTTCCTTGCACATGGATTCCAAAACCTTGTTGAAGTTATACTGAAGCAGGTTCTTATCCTGAACGATGGCATTCTTTTCGTCTATAATCCTGTTGACTTCATTTACGCTGGAAACATAAATCTCATTCCCTGCTTTTCCTGCAAGGGCCTTCATAGCCTTAACATAAGTAATTACCGCACGGTTTTCCTTGAACGGGAACTGATCGTAAACGGAAGCCAAATAGGCAAGGTCGTCATAATATTCCTTCTGAGTCTTCAAAGCCTTTCTGAAAAGTTCCGAAGAACTTTCATTTGGACCATATCCAATTCTGTCGCCGTTTGCAGCAACATATTCAAAACCTGCAGCAGACTTTACGATTTTCTTAGTCCTGTTGTCCTTAAGCAAAGCCGGATCATAGCTGTTTATTGTGGCAGCTACCCTGTTGTTTTCACGGGCAAGGTCCTCTGCAATTGTATCTTCAAGCTTTTTCTGAGCTTCTGCAAGGAGATTTTCATACTCCGTTTTCTGCTGAAGGAGTTTCTCTTCATACTGACTCTGGAGGTCATCCATTTCCCTTTTGTGAAGAATATCCCTGTCCTTGAGCATGCCGTCGTATTCGGCTTCCAGCTGAACCTTGTCGTTGTCGAACCTGTACCTGTCTTCCTTAAGTCTGTTGATGGTACTAAGGCAATCGTTGATTTCAGTCTTGTATAAACTTTTTGCCTGTGCAAGATCATTTTTGTATTTGTTGCGGCAAAGGGCAAGTGAATCACTGCGTTTCTTTTTTATACCCACAACCAGTTCATCATATTTTGACTTGTTTTTTTCGATGTACTTGTTCTTGGTTCTGCCTTCCATCCAACCGGTCGTCTTTTTTGATTCAAGTTTTCTGCTTTCAAGAAAGAATTTCCTTTCGGTGTCAGCCATTTCCTGATCATAGGTCTTTTCTATTCTTGCCTTGTTTGAAACATAGGTATCTTCAACCTTCTGGATTTCTTCAGAACGCTTGCTTTCATATTCAGCCATTCTTGTTTCCGCATCCTTGATCTGGCTTTCAATCTTATCAACATCATCAAGAAGTTCAGTGAGCTTTACATTGTCAAAACCCTTTACATTTACGGGAACCTTTTTATTGTTGTGGTTAACGATAAGAGAGAGCACGATTGTGATTGCAACAACAACCATTACGCAAAGGAAGAGCCTGCTCCACATGGTTTTCCAGGCAAAGCGAAGGCTGTTTTTCTTAGCCTTTGCATATTCAGCTTCCATGTCAAAAAACTTTTTCTGGTCATCGTTTGAAATGCGGGTAAGTTCATTTTCAAGAAGAACAGAAACCTGCTGATGAACAACATCCTGCCCCTGCCCATAGGAAACCGGAAGTGTCTCCTGCTCAACTTTTGTTTCTTTTGCGATTACTTCTTCTGCTGCAGCAAGAATGGATTCCTTTGCTTTCTGCTCTGCCGATTTGCGAGGCTTTCTTGCCTTTGTCTTTTTTTCAGCATTTTCTATTTTGTTGTCATTGTCCATATTCCACTCCATCCTGCAGGTGCTGATTTAAGTCCCATTCTTTCAAGGAAGACATCCGCACAAGGCAAATCGCTCTTCTTGAATTCCGCACGGGCAGTTTTCCAGTCGCCCTCGTAATATGCCTTGAGCCCCTTTTCGAAGATTTCAAATTTAGGCTTGAGCATTTCATAGTTCCAGTCAGAGGCCGGACAATCCTTGTCTATTGGAATGTAAATCTTTACGCCTTCTGTCTTTCCCTTAACCTGAACAGTATCAAGCTCAAAGAAATCATAGCGGATTTTGGCTTCAGGATCCTGCATTGCGTCGTCGCGGATGTATTCGCTTACAATCACAGGAACCTTGTAGATTCTTGTAAGGCCTTCAAGGCGGGATGCAGAGTTTACATTGTCGCCGATTACCGTATTTGCCATTCGTTCTGAAGAACCGATGTTTCCGTAGAAAACATTTCCGCCGTCAATACCCACACCGACATCAAGCATTACAGCCTGATATACTTTTTCTTCCATTTCTGTGAGAGGCTTCTTCTGTTCCATGACCTGACGCCTAAGGGACATCTTTCGCCTGAGTTCTGCCGTTACGGCTGTGATTTCCCATGCAGACTTGATTGCCCCGAAAGACTTGTTGTCCAAAGTTCCTTCTTCGATACCATAGCTTGCAAGGATTGCGTCGCCGATGATTGAACCGATGATACCGTTGTGTTCGCTTACCTTTTTGATAACAGAATCGTAGTGAACATTAAGAAGACCGATGATGTCGTTTCCCAAAACTTCGGTACGGAATGTAAAACTCTTGATGTCACTGAAGAGAATCGTGAGTTCCCTCTGTCTTCCTTCAAGCTTGATTTCCTGCTGCTGATGGGCTTTCCTTACGACATTTTCAGGAACGAATTTCTGGAAGATGTGAAGGAGATTGTTAATTGAAGAAGAAAGGCGGTTGAAGTTTGCCGCAAGATAGGTGATGTCATCGTTTGGAGCCCCTTCAATATCAAGGGGAACAAGAACCTGATTCTGCTGCATGTCGTACATCTGGCTTGAAAACCTGCTGATGTTGTTTAAAAGTCCGTCGAAAATCTTTGTTCCCATATACACGAAGAAACTTGTAATGCAGACTGTAAGTGCTGCAATGATTATGATGACGCGGTACATTTCCCTTTTGGAATCGTCGGTTTTGTTTGCGCGGACAATATACATTCTCCATTCATCGTGGTACTTGTATACACCGTTATAGAGTTTTCCTTCCGGCGATTCAAAACTGATGGCACCCTGGATAGGAATCTTTTCAAGATTCTTTCTTTCCGATGAAAGTTTGTCTTCTATTTCCCTTGCTCCTGCACCGTTTTCTTCCAGGGATTTCCTCATGGTATCAAGGAAAAGATTTCTTTCATCCAAAGGTTTATTGATCTGCGAAAGGGTTTCCCTGTCCCTGAAAATTGTCCAGGACAATTCCTTGTTTGGGGAAGCAAAGAAAAGGACGATACCGTTCATGTCCATTCCGAAAGCAACGCTGTTAAGTTCACCTTCTTCAAAGCCGCCCATGGCACCTTCTGCAATGGAAGCAAGGCAATCTTCAGTCTGCTTTGAATACTTTTCAACTTCCTTCTGGGTATTGCAGACATTGTAAAGTTCCACAAGCTTGTCAATGAGGACGATGTTTGATTTCTTGATTGTCTCTCTCTGTGAAAGCATTACAGTAATGAGATTGGTTGAAAATGTAGAGAGAAGAATCATGATGATGAAAACTGTAAGAATCTTCCATTTAATAGGAAGAATAGGAGTGTCACCTACATACTGAAAGAACTTGAAATGATACTTTTTGTTCAATCTTGATTTAACCGTTTTAGCAGATGGCTTGATTTTTTTTAAATCCAACTTACCCAAGATATCCTCCCATAAAACCCGAGCATTTATTTTAAACCGATTGTTCACATTTTTCAAGAATTTTCTATAAATCACAAATTTTTTACATATTCACCCCCCCCTCCTTTTTTTGTTTCATTTTCTAAAGGAACAAAAGGCAAGCAAAACAGCCATAAAAAAGCCTGCGGAGTGAGGGTTCGTGTCTAATTGCGACCTGCAACCTAAGGGTGCACCGGAGCAGGCTAGACACGGTTCTCTACGGAAGTGTCCTTTTTTATATATTTCTTTAGTTTGATTTTTTCCTTTCAAGTGGATATTATGAAAAAATGAAACAAAAATCACTGCTTGCGAAAGGACTGTCCCTTTCCGTCCTTACATTATTGTCCAGAGTACTTGGACTTATCCGTGAAATGACAAAGGCCCGCTTTCTTGGCACAAGCGCCTTTTCCGACGCCTTCGGAATTGCCTTCATGATTCCAAACCTTTTCCGCAGGCTTTTTGCAGAAAATTCGATTTCCGTTGCATTCATACCTACCTTCAAGAACTACCTTGAAGAGGCAGATACTCCTGAAGGAAAGAAGGAAGCCCAAGACTTTGTTAAGGCAACCTTCACCCTTGTTTCCTTCCTTACAGTGTGCTTTGTTTCCCTCGGAATGCTTCTTACCCCGTTCATCCTCAAAATCTTCTATTCAACTGAAGACATTGTTGCAATGAACGAAGCCATCATCCTTACAAGGATCATGTTCCCTTATCTTGTGGTGATTTCCGTTGCAGCCTTCTTCCAGGGCATACTGAACGGACTGAAGATTTTCTCTCCTTCGGGATTTACACCAATACTTTTCAATACGATTGTAATTGCGGCAACCTACATCCTTTCAAGATGGACTGCTAACCCTGCCCGTGCCATGGCCATCGGCGTAATTACAGGCGGAACGGTTCAGGCCTTGTTCCAGCTTCCCTTCGTGCTGAAAAACAACTGGCGCGTAACTTTCACGACCTTAAAAAAGGCCTTTACAAATGCCGGTACAAAAAAGGTTTTGGCCCTAGTAGGACCAACCATCATCGGTATGGCAGGCTACCAGATCAACGACATAGTTTCTTCAGCCCTTGCAACAAGAGCCGGTGAAGGCGTTGTTTCAAGCCTCCAGTATTCATTAAGGCTTCAAGAACTTATCCTTGGTATCTGTGCAGTCACCATCGGAACAATCATCCTTCCGGACCTTACGGGATATGCAAAAAAGCAGGAATGGGACAACTTCAACGGGCTTCTTGGACAGTCGGTTAAAATCATGGCCCTCATTGCAGTTCCAATAACCTTCTATTCACTCCTTATGAGCGAAAACATCATCAGCCTTATTTTCTCAGGGGGAAGATTCAACGCGGATTCAGTAAAGATGACGGTGGAAGTATTCAATTTCCACATAATCGGACTTTTCTTCATTGCCGTAAACAGAATCGTAAGCCCTGCCTTCTATGCCCAGCAGAATACAAAAAGCCCAACCATTGCGGGGCTTGTGAATTTTGCCGTAAACATCACCCTTGCCTCCCTTCTTGCAGGAAACTACAGGGGACGGGGAATTGCCCTTGCTTTGACAACGGCAAGCGCAGTAAATACGGCGGTTCTTTTCTTCTTCCTTAAGAAAACAAAGGGAATTGAAGTGGGAAAACTTGTAAAATCAATCTTTGCATACACAGTTAAGATTGCAATTTTTTCTCTGATTGCGTCGGTTCCGGTTTATTTCATGAAGAATGCAGTGACCGGATATTTTGCAGGACATGCACGGATCATCAGCCACGGCATTCCAGTTGCAGTAACAGCCGCAGCCTTTGGAGCCGTTGGAATAGTATTGCTTCTTGCAACAAAAGACGGCATCGTAAAGGCTGCCGCAGGAAAAATCAAGAGAAGATAGCATTCTGATTAAAGGGGAACTCCATGGATTTTGATTCATTATATAGAACAAGAAGAACTAAAGTTTCTGCCTACATGAAGGAACATGGCATCAAGGCAGCCGTTTTTGAAGACAGCGAAGACCGCCGCGAACCTGCCCTAAGGTATCTGACAGGACATCCGACAGACGCCCTCCTCCTCATTACCGACGACGGAAACAGCGTGCTCATTCCATGGGATGAAAACCTTGCAAATGAAAGGGCCCACGCAGACCAGATAATCCCCTCTACAAAATACGAGCGCAACTATGCAAAGGCTCTGGTGGAACTTCTTTCTTCCTGCGCCTACGAAAAAAGCAGTGCAATTGCTTTCTGCGAGGAAACCCAGTACTGCCAGTATGCAAAATACAAGGAAGAACTGAAGGACTGGGACATTCAGCTTAAGGCCGACAGCGTGCACGACTATGTACGCAACATGCGCGCCGTAAAGGATGCATACGAAATAGAATGCACTAAAAAAGCCTGCGCCATTACAGATGAAATGACAGTCATAATCATGGACTGCGTTAAAAGCGGAAAATTCACAACCGAAATGGATGTGGCCCTCTTTGTTGAACGTTACCTTCGCGAAAAGGGAGCCGAAAGAACCAGTTTCGACACCCTTGCAGCAGGTCCAGGACGCAGTTTTGCAATCCACGCCTTCCCTGGATACACGGGTGGGCTTTGGGCAAGCAAGGGGCTTTCAATCCTTGACTACGGAGTTTGCTACGAAGGTTATGCAAGCGACTGCACCATCACCGTTGCAAACAAACCTTCTGCAGAACAGCAGAAGCTTCTTGACCTTGTACAGACAGCCGCAGACGAATGCCGCAAGCTCTACATGCCGGGGATGAAAATCTCCGATGCAGTTGCCAAGGCAGACCAGATTTTTGCAGAGGCAGGACGAAACATGCCCCACGGACTTGGCCACGGAACAGGCCTTGAAATCCACGAGGCACCATTCGTAAGCAAGAGGGCCCCAAAGGACAAGGTTTTCGTACCGGGAAACATCATCACCCTTGAACCTGGACTTTATGATCCGGAACTGGGTGGAGTTCGCCTTGAAAACGATGTACTCATTACTGAAACCGGCAACGAACTTCTTTTGAACAGCAAAATCTTCGTAATCTAAGCTGGTCAGGTAGCCGTTCATTTTCTTCATGCCTATATTTTCAAAACCCCTTAAAATCACTACTATATAGGAAGAAAAAAATGAAAGACTGTTACAAGATCCTTGGCGTACCTCACAATGCCACATTGGCAGAAATCAAGCACGCCTTCAGACAAAATGCAAAGCTTCTTCACCCTGACATTACGGGACAGGATTCTACGGAATTCCGCGAACTTAAATCAGCATACGAAACTTTGTCAGACTTGAAGGCACGCCAGCTTTTTGACGAATCCTATTCCTTCAAGCAGTCCCACAGCAAATACACGGAAAATCCTTTCAAGAGTAAATCCGGCTACAAGAAATTCGATTACAGGCAATGGCTTTTGGAACGCACCGACGACGAAAGCCGCGCAAAACTGATTCTCTTTGACCTCCTGCATAACAACGACGATGCAGCCGTTGCGGAATTCAAGAGGATGAACATGGAGCACCCTAACTTCCGCCTTTCCTACTGGCTCATCAGGGAAGACTTCATGGACTTCGGATTCATCCTTGCGGAGGAACTTGTACTAAGACAGGAATACTACGATGCAGTTATTCTTCTTGAGCAGATCATCAAGATGGAATATTCTTTCAGTTACTTCAGGCTTTTCTTTCCGGAAGTGCTCAGCCTTGCACGGCATGTACTCCGCAACAACATAGAGGAATCCTGCAGTCCGGAACTTGCCATCGACGCCTGGGAAAGGGCTTTGGATTTGAACCTTGGAAATGACGACGACGCCTTCTTCCTTTTGAAAATGGCCGGCGCCTATGAAAAAATCGGGGACAGGTTTACGGCTGAAAGGTGCAAGGAAGAAGCTGCAAAATTGACCAGGTAATCAGGTTCTAAAAAATACAATTATTGTGACTTAGTTTTTAATAGAATATGGAGCATATAGATGATTATATTGAAGAATGAAGATCAGATTAGCGGAATCAGAAAAAGCTGTCACCTTCTGGCAGACCTTTTCAACGAAATCATTCCGAGGGTAAAGCCTGGAATCAGCACAAAGGAAATCGACGACTGGTGCTGCGAATTCGTACGCAAGTTTGGCGGGGTTCCTGCATGGTATGAGGAAAACTTTCCTGGCTGTGCCTGCATCAGCATCAACAACCAGGTCATTCACGGCGTGCCTTCAAGAAAGAAGATCGTAAAGGACGGAGACCTAGTTTCACTGGACATTGGAATCAACCTTAACGGATTCATTTCCGACAGCACCCATACAGTCCTTGTAGGCAATGTAAAGCCTGTACACCAGAAGCTTTGCCGCGTAACAAGGGAAAGCCTTCTGGCCGGCATTGCAGCCTGTCAGAAAGGAAACAGAGTCAGCGACATTGCAAATGCAGTGTACAAGATCTGTGCGGAAGAAAACCACTACGGCGTAGTCTATGACTATTGCGGACATGGTGTTGGAATCGGCGTTCACGAAGATCCAAGCGTACCGAACTGCCCTTCTGCAGGTCCAAACCCTCGCATTCAGGCAGGCATGGTTCTTGCCATTGAACCAATGGTAAACGAAGGAACTGCAGATGTTGAAATTGAAGACGGCAGCGAATGGACTGTAGTGACAGCAGACGGAAGCTGGAGCTGCCACGAGGAACACACGGTTGCTGTTTTCGAAGACCACAACGAGATCCTTACAGACCTCGACTACAACGGTAATTCTTGTTTGAAATAAACAGATAACATATTTAGATATACAGGAGATTTATATGGCTAAGATTGAAATGAAAAACCCAATCGCAGAACTCGACGGCGATGAAATGACTCGCGTTCTTTGGGCAGTAATCAAGGAAAAACTTCTTGAACCATTCGTAGACCTCAAGACAGAATACTATGACCTTGGACTCAAGAGCCGCGACGACAGCGACGACAAGATTACATACGCTGCAGCAGAAGCAATCAAGAGACTTCATGTTGGCGTTAAGTGTGCAACAATCACTTCAAACGAAGCACGCGTAAAGGAATACAACCTTAAGCAGCTTACCCGTTCACCAAACGGAATCATCCGCGAAGAGCTTGACGGTACAGTTTTCCGCGCACCAATTTTCGTAAACAACATTCAGTGCTGCGTTACAAGCTGGAAGAAGCCAATCGTTCTTGGCCGCCATGCATACGGCGATATTTACAAGAACTGCGAAATCAAGGTTCCAGGTGCAGGAAAGGCAGAACTCGTTTTCACAGCTGAAGACGGAACAGAAATCCGCAAGACAATCCAGATGATGAAGGGACCTGGAATCCTCCAGGGAATCCACAACATGGACAAGTCAATCGAAAGCTTTGCACGCTGCTGCTTTAACTACGCCCTCGACCAGAAGATCAGCGTATGGCTCGGAACAAAGGATACAATCTCAAAGACTTACGACGGAAACTTCAAGGCAATCTTCCAGAAGATTTTCGACGAAGAGTTCAAGGCAAAGTTTGACGCTGCAGGAATCGAATACTTCTACACACTCATCGACGACTGTGTTGCACGCATCATGAAGCACGAAGGCGGAATCCTTTGGGCATGCAAGAACTACGACGGCGATGTTATGAGCGACATGATCGCATCAGCTTGCGGTTCCCTCGCAATGATGACTTCCGTTCTCGTAAGCCCAGACGGAAACTTTGAATACGAAGCAAGCCACGGTACAGTTCAGAAGCACTACTACCGCTACCTTAAGGGAGAAAAGACATCTACAAACCCTGTAGCTACTATCTTCGCATGGACAGGTGCCCTTGCAAAGCGCGGTGAACTTGACGGAACACCAGAGCTCGTTGCATTTGCAAAGAAGCTTGAAAAGGCAACCCTCGACGTAATCGAAGAAGGAACAATGACAGGTGACCTTGCACGCCTTGCAAACCCACCTGCAAAACAGGTTCTTGATTCATGGGCTTTCATTGATGCTATTGCTGCAAAGCTAAAATAATATGAATCCGAAAGGATATAAAAAAGGGGATGACCAATAGGTTCAAAAAGTGTCATTTTCTTGACCCGAAAATCCATTTAATTGCAATACAAGAGATTGCCGTGTCGAGCACGGCAATGACTCATACTTATTGGACAAGGCCACTGAAAAACTTCTGAAATTGTCATTATCGGGCTCCTATGATATTTGTCAATAGCATGGAGCTCCTGATTCCATATTTTTCATGAAGCAACAGCCAGAGCGTCACCTACAAGTTGAGAAATTGTAGGTGACGCTCTTTTTTCATATGATGTTCCATTTTTCAATAATGTATACATCAATTCCGCCAATTTCCTTGCAACTGCAACAATTGCAATCTTTTTCCCTTCACTTTGAACTTGTGTCATATAAAGGTATCTATCTTTCAAAGCTCCGCTTCCTTTTGCCCTTACATGCGACCATGCAGCAATTATCAGCAAAGAACGAAGATTTGCATTTCCACATTTAGTTATATGGCCTAAACGTAAACTCGTACTCGACATATCAAGCCTAGGAACAAGTCCCGCAGCAGCTCCAATTGTTGAGGCATTCGGGTATCGTGAACCATCCCCCATAAAAGCTACAAAAGCTGAGGCAAGCTGTTTGCCTACACCCGATATTTCTTCAAGTTTTTCGATGTTTCTGTCACCGTCTATTTCTTCATCAAGAAGATTCTCAACTTCCTGAATTTGTTTTTCTATCAGTTTCAGTTTTTCAAGATTTCTTTCTGCCTGCATCAGAGCCAGCCCTTTAAGTATTTTTATACTTTCCGTTCTTTTCTCGGCCGTTGCGAGATCTTTCCTTTTTATTTCCGTGATTCCGCATTCAAGAAATACTGCATGAATCCTGTTTATTTCTTTTGTTCTGTCATGCTTTAACTGTCTAAGTTCTGTCAGTATCTGTCTTAGATTCTCCTCGTGCTCAGTCGGTAATTCAACTTTTGGCAACTCTTCATTTGTGAACTTCTGAACAAGCCTTGCAAGCTTCAGGGCATCTTCCTTATCATTTTTCTTAACGGAACGATAGATAAGCGCTATCTGGCTTGGATTCAGTAGAACTACTTCACAGCCAACTTTCTTCTGTATTTCCTTTGCCATTACCATGGCAAGAGAGCAGACTTCGATAGCAACTCTGTCAGTACAGCGCAGTTTCTTGTACAAAGTTTTTCTCCCCGCTGGATTTGTCAATCCGTTCGTTCCGCTAACTTTTTCCATCTGATTCAATAATCTTGATTTCATAAGTCCTTTTTCCAAGATTGATTCCTATAAATCTTTTCCGTTCCATTTTTCACCCCTTTTATGATAAAATGGAATCAGGAGTTAACGCTGGTAGTGGTGCAACGTGTGTGGCAGCACGCACCTGCTACTGCCGCATATCCGCAGTCATGGGGAACCGTCCCCATTCTGCATTATGGCGTACGGCGGTCGGTTTTGGATAATCTTGACCTCGAAGTAAGAGTCTGTTTTCAGCAGGGCCTTCTTCACTGCCCGCAAGAACCTTCCGCTGACTCTCTGATTCCGTCAAATCAGAGTACCACTTTTATCCAGACATTTATATCATGCCATCTTGACCGGTTTGCCGGCTTTGAACTTCTTGTTATGTGATTATTTCTTATAATTTCTGCAAGCTTCTTCTACTTTCTTAAAATCGATTACGATTTTTCCTACAGGGAACTCTTCTTCAGATGAATTACATTTCTTTTCATAAAGATTTTTCGCAGTTTTTTCAATTTTATCTCGGTTCTCTTTACAAAAATTATATTCAGCAAGCATAAGTAATTTATAACTAAAATCTCCCTCGTCATTGATTTTGTAAAGTGAAAGCTCGGATTCTGGCACTGGTATCATGCTGTTAAAGCGAAGAGTTCCGTACAGTTTTTCCTTATTCCGCAGATAAATAGTCGTAAGATTATTCTTTTTGATTTTTCCATTTTCATAATCCTTGCCTTTTGGCGATGACATCGGAACAAAATATTTAAATCCATTTATTTCCGTAAGAATTCCCACATACTTTCTGTGATAAGTTCTTTCTTGTGGTTTGTTCTGCATTACATGGCTTTCTATCTTCAAAAGATAGTCAACATATTCATCACTTACTATGTAAAAAATATTATCTTCTGTCATAATAATCTCTAATAAAAAAAGGCGACTATTATAGTCGCCAGTTAAGTTCTCCAGTTAGGGTCGGAGCGTACCCAGTTTAAGTTTTCCGCTCAGAGTCGGAACGTACTCAGTTTAAGTTTTCCACTTAGGGCAGGAATGCTCCCAACACCTACAATATAACACTAGGACATATAGGCGTCAAGACTTAAATTTTCTGCCACACTTCATTTTCAGATATATCACCGTAAATTGTATGTGTTTTAATCTTTATTCCAAAAGATTTTATATTTGGAATATTACTAATTGTTTTTGCAATTTGTCCGTGATATTGATTCACAGTACAATTTTCAGGATATTCACGTAAGTAAGCAAGATGATACTCTGGTTTTGTTATAAGTTCATTTATTATCGTATGAGAATCAAATAAATCGTTAGATGTAAATGAACTTAAAATTTCATTGATTGACTCACTCAATGTCATAAATTACTATTTCTCCTCGATTATGCCAAGAACAACTGGTATTTCTGTTACATCTTTTCCCCCTGCTACTATAACTGTTACAGGAGTTTTGATTGTTTGTCCGTAAAGATTTTTAACACATGCTTCTACAACTTCACCCTTTACTTTTTGATTTACATAGTCAACGAAAACGGCATTACTCTGAGAAGAGAAAAAGAGGCCGTCTAAATATTCAATTGTTGCCATGCTTCCGCCATTTATTACAACGAAACCTGAAATGTAATAAGCGTGTCCAGATTCTAATGCACCATTTGCAAATAATTTACAGTTCTTTTCAACTTCTTCAACACCATGATATGTATATCCGTTAGCAAGTGATTTTCCTGCCGAGTTCAGTTTTGCATATTTTTCTGCTTTAGCTTTTTTTTCTGCTGCAGCAGCTGCAGCTGCTGCAGAAGCTTTATCGGAATCTATTTGCTCTTGAGTTGGAACTCCTTCAATATCGTAAATGATTACTTTTGTTGTGTAGCCATCAAAGGATTTTCTTTCGGGTCTTTCATAGGCATAAACAATGTAATGTCCATTATATTTTTTATTATTTGCAACAGCATCAACTCTATCTACCCAAGTTGGATCAGTTTCTGCTTTATTCTTAATAAAATCCGTTGCATAAACATAACGAGCAGGGCCGTCCCATGCACTTGTATCATTTGCAAGCTTTAATAATGTTTCAGTAGTTCCATTTTCATATCTTGTGTCTACACCACGAATAAAGACATCTGTAATTTTATATCCTTTATAAGGAGAGTACAGTCCACAATCTCTTAAACTAAAATAATTTTTGCATGAAATTTCTTCATATTCTGATGGTGCAACGAAAATATTCGATGGTGTTACACATCCGAATAAAACAATACTAATTATTGCAATTAGTAATCCAAAATGATTTCTCATAAAATTCTCCTAATTCTTATCTTTGCCTAGTGTACATTAGGTAAAAATTCGCACGAATGTGCTAAC
>JAUNCR010000145.1 GCA_030526505.1 Spirochaetales bacterium | reverse complement strand
GAAAATCTACTGTAGTATACAACAGAAAAAAAAATGGACTCTTTGAATAACATTATTGTAAAATGTATGCTATTTTTATATTATGGAATTAGAGAGGTCCTTTACTCAGTACAGGGAAAATTTTTATTCAAGATGGCAGAGGAACATCCTCAATTTAAGCCTGATCGTTGCTTTTGTAATATTGGGGATTGAAATCTTTACCTTCCATTCCTTGCTGTCTGTAGCGGAAAGGGAATTCCGTAAAGTTTCCTACATCTTGGCAAGAATCGTGATTCCGACTGTCATAAACTTCGGCACCATTCTGGCTACAAGTTTTGTCCTGAAGTCAAAAAAGATAAAGACGGAAAGAAAAAACTTTGCCGTTTCCTTCTGCTTTTTCATGATCTGCTCCGTGCTTTCGGTCTTTCACAATTATTTCCAGATTCTTTTGCTCAGCACCTGCATTTCCCTTTTGCTCTGTTCCATTTTTGGAGATACTAAAATCCTGAAGATCCAGGTGCACCTTATAATTCCCGTTTTCATAATTGCCGCCATTACTTTCTGGTTTGACAAGTTGACTGGCATTCCAATTTACAAAATCCTTACCATAATTTGTGCCATTGCCTTCATTGCCTTCACTTATGTTTTTGCAAGGGCTGTGGTCATTTCTCAGAAAGATCAGCTCAAGTACATCCGAAGGATTTATGAAAGGCAGACTGAATTGGTTGAAGAGCTGAGGATCGACCCTTTGACAAAGCTTTGCAACAGGATGGCTTTCAATGAGACTATTTCCCGCATCATAACCCTCAAGAAGGAATCTGACATTTGCCCTTTCATCGTGATGATGGACATTGATTTCTTCAAGAAAGTCAACGACAGGTATGGCCATGTCTATGGCGATGAAGTTCTTGTTTCCCTTGCCGACATCATGCGGGACAATGTTTCTACAAGGAAATCCTTCCGTTATGGCGGCGAAGAATTTGTCCTGCTGTTCGAAGACAACAGTCTTGACAGGGTGGTTAAAATCGTTGAAAAAATCAGACGGGAATTTTCAGAAAAGGTTTATGACTTTGCACCGGACGAATCCTTTACGATCAGCGCCGGAATTTCTGCATATAGAGATGATATGGATGACAAAATCTGGCTTGAATGTGCAGACAAGGCCCTGTATTTTGCAAAGGAAAATGGGCGCGACCAGATAAAGGTTGCTGAACTTTAATTCTTTTTCTGACGAGGTAATCATGATTGACATAAAGGATTTTCTTCCTGGAACTGATGAAAAAATAAACCTGCTTTTAAGGTTCACTGCGGAAGTCGACAAGATGACTTCCATAAGCCGCAGGACAATGCTTGTTGATGGAAGCCGCCGCGAAAATGATGCGGAGCATTCCTGGCATATTGCCCTTATGGCCATGCTTTTCAAGGATTATGCTCCCGAAGGATGCGATGTTTCCCGTGCCGTACGCATGTGCATCGTTCACGACCTTGTTGAAATCTATGCGGGGGATACTTTCGCCTACGATGTTTCTGCAAACGAAGGTAAGGAAGACAGGGAAAAGGCTGCCGCCGACAGGCTTTTTTCAGAACTTCCCCCGGACCTTGCCCTGGAATTCCGCACCCTGTGGGAGGAATTCGATGCCATGAACACTCCTGATTCAAAATATGCAGCCGCAATGGACAGGCTTCAGCCATATCTTCACAACACCTTGACGGGGGGACGCACCTGGTGCGAAGGAAACCCTAGCGTTGAACAGGTGAATAAAAGGATGTCTCCCGCCCTGGAATGCATCCCGGAAGCAAGGGATTGGTATGAGGCAAACATTAAGAGGGCGTTGGAAAAAGGCTGGCTCAAGGGCTGACGGAACCTTTTTATTTTATTAATAATATTTCGTTATAATTTCCGTTTTGACCAGTAATCTTCACTATTTTGACATTAAAAAAATCCTAATCCCAGAAGTTTTCTTACTTTCCCATTGGGCTTTTCTTGAAAAATGTCCTAAAGATTGACAATTTTTTCCATATCCATATTTTTTTCTTTATTTTAATATGATAATGGGTGCGGATTTAAGGTTCGCTTACCCGAAAATGTGGGAGAAGAAAATGTCAGGTGTGGAAACGGAAGAATTCATTGATGCAATGGAATTTACAGGTGAAGAGGTTGTAGTCCGTGATGAAAGCGGAATAGAAAGCTTTGCCAGGGATTTCTCTCCTAAACAGATTGGATCAATCGCAAAGTACATAGAACCTGTAAACGGCAGCGCAACCATAGATACATTGATAGAGATGTTTGGACAGGACCCTGATTTGAGGGCTCTCCCGGTTGAAGAATTTGACAGGGTTGTTGGTATCATTGACAGGAAGACTGTTGAAGATGCGACAAGTACAGCCTTGAAGCGCTTCATGTCAAAGCCAATCATCGAAATGACTACGAAAGTCGGCGTCATTTTCCAGGCTAAAGACTACATTGAAAAAACTCTTGGAAGAATTTCAGACCTTAACAAGAAATTCGGAATGGTTTACTTCCCTGTTTTTGACAGGAGGAACTTTTTCGGACTTGTTTCCCTCGATGAATTCCTTGAACGCATGGATGAAATCAGAAAGCAGGATCTTGATAAGGCAAGCGTAATCCAGACATCCCTTTTCCCTTCAGATGAAGATTTGGGTAAGTTTCAGTTTGGGATTACCTGCTGGAACAGGATGGCTAATACTTTGGGCGGGGACTTCTACAAGACTTTCAAGCTCGGTGAATTCCAGTCCCTCATCTGCTGCTGTGATGTTTCCGGCAAGAATGTTGCCGCATCCTTGCTTACTGTTGCCGCCATATCATTCTTTGAGGCGCGCAAAAAGGTTCCTAATCTTTCAGTGGATCCTGTGGATATCCTTGCTGATTTTGACGACTACCTTCAGGATGTTGTTCCTGTGGGAAACTTCATCACCGGCGTCTTCGTTTACATTGACCTGAAAAAGCATTACTTCCAGGTTTTCAATTGCGGTCATACGACTACTTATCTTGTTTATGCCAATTCCAGCAAGGAGGATCCGAACCCTAAGGTTGCAAGCATAGAGCCAAAACTTCCGCCGTTTGGAATGGGTACGGTAAAGGCTCACCTTGATAAATCAAGGAAAGAGGAAAAAAAGCCTTATTTGACACTTGCAGCAAAGAGGGGAATTCACCTTGAGCTTTATTCCGACGGTTTGACTGACATGGTTAATGATGACGGTTTCCGTTTTGATGACCAGAATGCAAAGAACTTCTTCATCGACCTTTATACCAAGCCTACGGCAGAAGTTTCAAAGGAGATTAAATATTGTGTAGACAATTATATCGGAAAGAGTATGCTTCCCGATGACATAACGGTTATTGACATCAGGTTTGATTCAATGCTGTTTGTATAAGTTCATCCATTTAAAAACGATTTAAAAATGTA
>JAUNCR010000037.1 GCA_030526505.1 Spirochaetales bacterium | reverse complement strand
CCCTTCCTGAAAATTCGGCAAAGAATATCGTTGTCTGGAACCCAGGCTGCGGTAAGGGTTATGAATCATATTCTCTTGCCTGTATCCTCAAGAAGCGTTATCCAGGCGCAAAAATCAGGGTTTACGGTCATGACACTGACCTTTTGAGCGTTTCCAACGCACCTCTGATGAATCTTACAGATGAAGCAAGTACAAGCTGGTATCAGCCATACACAACTAGAACTGCCAGTGGAGACTATACATTCTCAAAGGAAATCAAGGATGCAATCATGTTTGAGTACCACGACTGCGTGAACACAAACAATCTTCCTCCTATTGATATTGTTTTCTCCCGTGATTTGCTTTCTTTCCTTCCAGAATCTTCACAAAATACAGTTTTGAGCGAATTTAGTGAGAAATTGAAAGGAAATGGTATTATAATAGTAGGTGAAAACGAAGATATTGCGTCTACAGGTCTCAAAAAGGCTGAAGGCAATGTAACGCTATATTCTAAGGAATAGTTTTCCTATTAGTTTGGTAATAAAGATTTTTTTCCAGGGGGAAATGAGATGAGAGTAGAGTACATTAATCCGTTTGTAGAAACTTCTTATAGAGTTCTAAAGGAAGTTCTTGAAGGTGCCGAAGTTAAAAGAGGTGACCTTTATTTGAAGTCAACAGCTATGCCTGTTATGGGCGTTGCTGCTCTTGTTGGTCTTGCAGGTGATGTTGAAGGTCGTGTTCTTTTTGACATGTCTTTTGAAACAGCACTTAACATTGCTTCAAAGATGAACTGCGAAACAATGACAAAGTTTGATGATATGGCTAAGGCTACAATCAGCGAACTTGCAAACATCATTACAGGACAGGCTGTTACAAAGCTTCATGAACTTGGCTTTAAGTTTGACCTTACACCACCAGCACTTTTTGCAGGTGAAAATATGGAAATTGCAGCATTGGGTGGCACAACAGAAAGTGTTGAAGCACTTATCGTTCCTCTTGTTACAGACTGTGGCAAGATTGAAGTAAACGTTGCAATCAGAGAACGCGCATAATTTAAGGAGCATAGAATGAAAACAAAAGAAGATTTTCCATCAGTCAACGCACGTCCTCCTGAGGGAGAAAGAGTAGACGGAACAAAGTACCGCGTACTCGTTGTTGATGATTCAATGTTCGTTGCAAAGCAGCTTACACAGATCCTTACTAGCGATGGCTACGAAATCGTTGCTACAGCAGTAGATGGAAAAGATGGAGTAGACAAGTATAAGGAACTCTGTCCAAATGTTGACCTTGTAACAATGGATATTACTATGCCTCGCATGGATGGTATCACAGCTCTTGAACAGATCATTGCATTTGACAAGAATGCCCGCGTTGTTATGGTTAGTGCTCTTGGTAAGGAAGAACTCGTTAAGAAGTCACTCCTTGCAGGTGCAAAGAACTACATCGTTAAGCCATTGGACCGCAAGAAGGTTCTTGAACGCATCAGCGCTTCATTGAAATAGACCTTCCCCAGCGGAATGCATAGAAACGGTTCTGAAACAGGTTTTCAGGACCGCTTTTGTGTTTTAAAAGGATTAGTTTTCTTCGATATTTCTGCTCATTTTTACCAGAAGCTTTAGGAGAGTTTCCTTTTCTTCATCAGAAAAGTCTTTGTAGCATGCTTCCAGCAGTTGCCTTGATATTCCGCCCGTAAGGGAATTGTATTTCTTTCCTTCTTCCGTAAGGGATATGAATTTCTTTCTGCTGTCCTCTGGACAGTTTTCCGTTGTTACGAGTCCTTTTTCCAGCAGTTTCTTTATGAGCACAGTGGTTGTGGATTTGTCCCTGTTGATTTTTGCGGCAATTTCACCCATGGTCATTTTTTGATTTTCCGAAAGCAGGAAAAGAATGAAGCCGTGGGAAGAAACAAAGCTGTCTGCTTTTGAAAGTTTTCTGTTCAGAAAGTCAGCAGATGTCGAATGGATGTGAGAAATTAGGGAAACTACTGAATCCACCGTATAGTTCATGCTGCCATTCTATCTGTAAGAATGAAAAATTGCAATTTTTATTGTTTCCCATTATTATGTGGTTTATGTTCGGATTTTTCTTCAAAAAGAATTTATGTGATGTTTGGGACAATATTTTCTATGTTGTCATAACAAATTTCTTTTCGCTCATTGTGCTCTTTGGTGGCGTCATGACATTCAAGTACGAGCTTTTTCTTGACATGAACGAAGCCTGGAGAAAACCCCTGTTCCTTGCAACTTTTATGGTGTTTGCGATTCTTGTTTGCACAGTCGCTTTTGCCGGTGGTGAAAATGCCGCTAGCGTTGCAAGATTCAATGCTCCAAGATACGGAGTGTTTTTCTGCAGTTTTTGGCGTGGCCTGAAGGAAGGTCTTAAAATCGGACTTTTCATTGGCATCGTCAATGCCGTTGCCTTTGTAAGCATTCCCTTCTACTTCCGCATGTGGAAGCCTGCCGACGGTTCTACTGGAAGCCTTGTATGGCTTGGTTTCATCATAATCATTTTCTGGTTCATTTTTGCAACCTTCTTTGCCCTTCAGTGGTACATGCCGGTTCGCATCGTCATGAAGAACGGTTTCTTCAAATGCCTTAAGAAATGCTATCTTCTTCTTCTGGACAACTTGGGGTTTACTTTTGGAGTTGCCATGATCAACCTGCTGAATGCTATTCTTACCGTAATTACATTTGGCCTTTTTCCAGGAATGACAGGGGTGATGATCACCAATATGAATGCCTTCAGGTTAAGGATGTACAAGTACGATTGGCTTGAAGTTAATCCTGACCTCACAATGGAAGAGAGAAAGGATGTTCCGTGGGATGCCCTCATTGCAAAGGATAAAAAAACTTTGGGACCAAGGCCGCTTAAAAGCTTCATTTTCCCTTGGAAGGGATAATTTTACATTATAAAACCCCATATGGTCCTGAAAATTTAAGGTTTTTAGGGCCTTTCTTGTATTTGCAAATGTTGACAAAAAACCGTAAAGGATGCAAAATACAGTAACCAATGTATAATTGTAAATAGGGGTTAAAATATGGAAGACGATATCCTTACAATTGAAGAAGTTGCCAGCTATCTTCGTGTTAGCGAACGTACAGTATATGATTGGGCTCAGAAGGGAGAAATTCCAAGCGGAAAAATCGGTACAGTTTGGAGATTCAAGAAGTCAGACATTGAAAAGTGGGTTAACGAGCGCTTGTCTTCTTCTACAAAATCTTCTTCAGATATAGTTGTTCAGATTAAGAACATTCTTTCACCTGAACGCATTGTTTTCATGAACCATCAGACAAAGCATGACAGCCTTGTTCAGCTTGCACAGAATCTTGCAACTGCACCACAGGTAAAGGATGCAAAGGAACTTGAAGTTGAAATCCTCAAGAGAGAGGAACTCATGTCCACATCCATCGGTCGCGGTCTTGCAATTCCACATGTTCGCCTTTCGTCTGTTACAGATCTTGTTATGTCTGTCGGCATTTCAAAGTGCGACATCATTGACTTCCAGCCAATCGATGAAACACCAGTTCGCGTAATGTTCATGATCGGTGCCGCATTCAACCAGCACAGTTACTACCTTAAGACTTTGTCTCACTTGAGCACAAAGCTTCGTGAACCAGACCTTTACAAGAAGCTCCTTGATGCCCAGTCATCTATGGAAGCTTACAATCTTCTTATTCAATAATAGTTTTTAATTTTAAGAACCTTCAATAACGGTTATAGATTAAAATGAAAATACGGGAAGGAAGGTAGGGGATGACAAAAACACTTGCAGGTCGGAACGATAGTTTCCTTGCCGACCTGCACGTGTAGCGACATATGGAGCGGTTTTGACAGACTCGAACTGACTGGTAGTATTTTCGTTTTAATTTAATTATGGCAATGCAACAGGAATCCATTTTGCAGGATCAGATTGCTTGCTGTCGATTTTTCCCCAGGTTACATTTTTTGCAGTTGTTTCCCCAGTAAGGTAGAGCTTGCCGTTTACTGTGAATCCGAAGCCCGGATGGTCGGAAACAAGCCCCGCAATTGCATGGCTGTGTTCTGCACTTACAAAAATTATGCTGTCTGCATTCATTCCCTGAAGCAAAACGGCAAGGAGCATTGATCGGCTGTCGCAGTCAGAACCCCCACCTAACAGTATGGAAGGAAGGGATGCGAAGTCGCTTGAGTTCTTTTCCCTTTCGTATTTGAACCCCTGTGTCCAGTTCAAAAGTTTCTGGGCAAGTTCCGTAGTGTCCTTGCACTCAGGTGCCAGGGCGTTTGTAATGTCAAAGCCTGCCTGCAGGAGCCTTTCGCTTGAGTCGCGGAAAATCAGCCTGTAGTATCTTTGCCATGCTTCTTTCCAAAGGGGGCTTTTCTGATACATGAGGAGGACGCGGTATTCGCGGTCAATAAGGTATTCCGAAGCTTCCTTGTCGGATTCGTCGATTTTAGTCGCGATGCTTTTTCCGTCAATGTTCAGCTTTATGTCTTTTGCTCCTTTCTTTGGGAAAGTGTAGGAAGTCAAAAGTCCTGATGAAAAATAACTTTCTATGTCAACATAGATTGAATCGATGAAGCTTGTCATATAGGCATCTGCCGCCTGTGCGTCTTTTTCCGCTGCCCAGGTAAGGACAAGGATTATGCTCTTGTTTTCCGGAATTACGGCTGCGGCTCCATATCCTGAAGACTGGACTCCCATAAGGTTCCCGTTGAAAAGGGAAATGCAGGTCTTGTTGTTCCTCCAGTCAAAGGTGTCGAAATCCCCCTGCAGCCCAAGTTTTGAGACTGTGGTTTTCAAGGCGTCTTCCGTACCCTTGTATTTTCCCTCTTTATGTATCTGGATTACGGCATGCACCGGTGCCAGGGTGCTCTGGAGCTGGAAGGAGGTATCGCTGCTTGAATTTTCAAGTTTGAAACCCTCCGGCAAATCAATGCATACTTTGTCGCTGTATCCCTTGAAATTTGTTCTTGCGGCAAATGCCATGGATACTGAAAAGAATGCTGCAATAAGTGCCGTTGCCTTTCTTGATAATCTTGTCATTTTATAAATCCTCTTCTATGATGTTCGGCATATGAAAGATGTTTCTATAATCTTTGAAAACGACGACATCCTCTTAGTAAACAAAGAAAGCGGCGTTTCGGTACAGGGTGGGGCAGGAATTGCCCATCCCTTGGACGAAGAACTTCCAAAGCAGCTGGGATACAAGGTTCATCTTGTGCACAGGCTGGACAAGGAAACTGCAGGCATACTTATCGTTGCAAAAAATCCGGAAGCGGCCTCAAAATGGACAAAACTGATTCAGACTGAACAGGTGCAGAAGGTTTATACTGCCGTGTGCTTTGGTCTTCCCCAAGTAAATGGAAAGGCTGCAACGGAAGGGAAACTGGTGGGCACTGTGGAAGCCCATGGCCGTACTCAGAATGCTGAACTGTTTTTCAAGGTTGAAAAGTCCTGGAAAGAAAAGGTTGCTTCCGTAAATGCAGAGACAGGAGAAACATCGGAAAGGGAAATTGAGCTTTGCAAGGTGCTTATAACCTTGGGTACTGGCAGGATGCATCAGATCCGCATCCAGATGGCAAAGGCGGGGGCCCCGCTTGCTGGCGACGACAAGCACGGAAACTTCAAGCTGAACAAGCTTGCCCGCAAGATAGGAATAAAGAAACTGCAGCTTGCCGCCACAAAACTTACGGTTCCTGTAAACGGCAAGGCCACTACATTCGAGATACCGCTGCCAGACCACTTCAAGTGCTAGAATCAGGCAGCCGGCATTGCATTGGATCCTAGAGGTTTTCCCCAGGATATTTTACTCCCCATTCTTTTCTAAGGCTGTCCATAAGCTTCATGATGAAGATTGTTTCTTCATGAGGCATGGAAGGGCACTGGATTTTGTTCTGTGCGAGCATTTCGCCGCATTCAAGAACTTCGTATTCGTATCCAGTTGCAATTTCAGGGAAGTCAATGTGCTTCAGTTCCACATCGTTTGTGTCGTAGCAGGTGATTGATGACGGATTGTTGATGTTTTCAACTACGGCATAACCCTTGCTTCCGTGGAAGATGCCCTTTCTGTCGGAACGGTTTGTAAAGCCCGACGTAAGGGATGCAATTTTTCCGTTCCTGAAGAAAACAGTCATGCTGTTGAACTTGTCGACGCCAGTGTCTGTCAGGGCTACGGAAGAGTCCATCTTTTCTATGTCGTCTCCAAAGAACATGGTTGCAAAGTTAAGGCAGTAGACGCCCAGGTCAAGAAGTGCTCCCCCTGCAAGTTCAGGCTTAAGCATTCTTTCCTTGTTTGCTATGCTGTAGTGAAGGTTTGCGCTAAGGTGGTCTACTTCACCGATGATTCCGCTTGCAATTGTTTCAGCAATTATTTTTCTTGACGGCATGTAGCGGGTCCAGATGGCTTCCGTTACAAGAACATTGTTTTCTTCTGCAGACTTCAGGATTTCCTCCGCTTCCTTTGTGTTGCGGGTGAAGGATTTTTCGCAAAGCACAGCCTTTTTGCTGGCAATGCAAAGCTTCATGTTCTCGTAGTGGTGAGAATGAGGGGTTGCAATGTAGATAAGGTCGATGTCAGGATTCTTCAGCATTTCCTCATAGCTTCCGTAAGCATTCGGTATGTTGAATTCCTTTGCGAATGCCTGTGCTTTTTCCAGTGAGCGGGATGCTATGGCATGGATTTTTGCCTTTTCCGGTATTGCGGCAACTGTTCTTGCCATCACCTTTGCAATGCTTCCTGCCCCAATGATTCCCATGTTCATGATATTTACCTCCAGGATAGATGTTTCAATTATCCAATGGGTTTGGGAAAAATGCAAAATCATAACAGAAAATTTAACGCTTTTGTGCTATAATTGAGGAATGATTAAGCCATTGACAAAATTGATTGGGGCGCTGAGTTCTAACACTCGCCCTGGAGCCATTGCCCATGCAGTTTCATGCGGCATTCTTTTAGGATTCATACCAAAAGACAATTTGCTTTGGTATGTTCTCTTTGTCTTTTTCCTTTTTATGAATATTCAGCGCGGTGCCTATGTTCTGTGCATTCTTTTTGGGGCTGCACTCACGGTTTTTCTTGATCCACTGTTCGATTCTGTTGGATATTCGATCCTTACGGTTGAAAGCATGGGGGCAACTTATGCACATCTCCTGAATGTTCCTTTCGTGGCATTCACCAAGCTTAACAACACTGTGGTTATGGGGGCTTTTGTCTGCGGTCTTGCAGCATACCTCCCTTGCTATGGAATCGGCAGGCTTTTCGTCTGGGCATGGAGAAAGTTCCTTGCAGAGAAAATCAGGAAGCTTAAGATTACGGCTGTCATCAAGAATATTCCTCTTGTTGAAAAAATCGCAGGAATGATCGGAGAGTAATATGGCAAAAGATACAGTTGAAACAAAAGAAAAGAAAGCAAAAAAGCCTAAGAAGGAAGTAAAGACATATCCAGCAAAGAAAATGCCGGGCATGTTCAAAAAGTCATACACTGAAAAGAAACTTGAGTCAAAGATCCTCAAGCGCCTTTATGTTCCTGCTGACAAAAAGGAAGTCAAGGCTCTCTTTGAAAAGGGCGCCAATGCCAGGAAGCCTGAACTTATGGCCATGTCCCGCGACAAGACTTTCACAAAGGCTGACCTTAAGCATTTCAAGAAGCTGGCAAAGGAAATAAAGAAGCAGAAGTCCATTTTCAGTTTTGTTCCCTTTGTTGCCGTAGTGGCAGTGTTTGTAGGTGTTGGCCTTGTTGTCTCCATTTTCAAGAACCCAGTGACTAAAAGGGCACTCATCTGGGGATGCCAGAAGGCTGCCGGTGCAAAGACTGAAATCCGTTCCGTAAACCTTGAAATCTTCGGAACTTCACTTACTGTCAATGGGCTTGCCATCGGTAACAAGAATGAGGAATTCAAGAACCTTTTTGAAGCAGAGAAGATTGAAGTGTCATTCAGCCTTTCCCAGGCACTTCGCGGAAGATTCGACTGCAAGAACATTGAAGTTTCCGGCATGCAGTTTGATACTGACAGAAAGACAAGCTGCAAGCTCATTACTGCAGTTGTCGCCGACAAAATTGAAGAAAGCGAAAACTCCGGCAGCGAATTCATGACTTCCGTAAAGGAAAAGAAGGAATCTGCTGTTTCCGGCATAAAGGCTCAGGCACAGGCAATGCTTGGCGGTGCAACTCCAGAAGAAATGGTTGCAAACCTGGAATCCAAGCTCAAGACTCCTGCCGTTGCGAAGGATGCAAAGGAACAGTCGGAGGCTATGGTTGCAAAGTGGAAGGGCAAGCCTGATGAAGTTAAAAAGCAGGTGGAGGATTTCTCTGCTTCGGTAAAGAGCCTTCAGAGCCTTAATCCTTCTTCCATCAAGGATGTGACGGAACTTAAGTCTACCCTTGAGAAACTTAACAGCGCCATTTCCCAGAGCAAGGAAGTAAAGAAATCCGTTGCTTCACTTTCCGATGAAGTTAAGGCAGATGCAAATAAGGTTGCTAGCCTTGGAACTTCCGTAAAGAATGCCGTTGATGAAGACAAGAAATTTGTTGAAAGCACTGTAGGAACAGCAGTGAACACAGTGAAAAATGCAAAGTCCATAATGAATGATGCCCTTGAGGCTGTTGCCATGGACAAGCTTGGAAAATACTATCCTTATGCAAAGAAGGGGCTTGCCTATGTTGAATCCATGAAGTCGTCTTCTTCGGATGCAAAGAATGCAAAGCCAAAGGAAAAGAGAGAAAAGAAGGCAAAGAAGGAAGGAAGAAAACGCCTTCGCGGAACAACCTTCTGGTACGGCACGACAAAGCCTGCCTTCCTCATCGAGCGCATTTTTGCCAGCGGTCCAAATTTCGAAGCAAAGGTTACTGATGTATCCAACGACATGGAACTCCTTGGAAAGCCGATGAAGGGCGAAGGAAAATTTGCAAGGGGAAACACCCAGCACAATGCAAGCCTCGTAGTTGATACAAGGGCTTCTTCCAATGCAAAGCTCATTACCGCAAACTACAGCGGAAAGGGATTCGGTGCAAAGATTGACGGTGCTTCCATTGCCTCTGCAAGCGGTATTCCTTCGATTGACGGTACTGCAGCCATTTCCATGAAGGGTACCTTCGACTTTGACGGGTTCAGCGCTTCCGGCGACATCGACCTTAATCCTGTAAAGCTTACTTCCGACGGAATCGGAAACGAAACCGCTTCAAAGTACTACAACAAGGCCCTTGCTTCCGTTTCAAGGCTTAAGGCCGGTTATCGTGCGGGCTATTCTGCAGGAAATGGAGTTGACCTTGCCCTTAGCGGTAACTTTGGCGACCAGTTTGCAAAGGCCCTTGCTTCCGTAATTTCCGAAGTTGGAAACGAAGCAAAGGAAAAGGCCCTTGCAAAACTCAACGAAAAAATCAACGGGTCTTCAAACGAAGCCCTTGCCAGCGTAAAGAAGTTTGCCGGCATTGAAGGCGACATCAATGCACAGAATGCAAACCTTGCTTCCGTTCAGAAGGTCCTGGACAGCAAGAAGGCGCAGGTTGAAAAGGAAATCAAGAGCCGTGCTGCAGGTGCCGTTACAAATGCCGTAGGTGACAAGGTTCCTGGCGGAGCAAAGAACGCAGTCAATTCATTGAAGGGAAAACTTCCTTTCTAAAAGTTTCGTGGAATAAGGTGTTCAGGGGCGGCAGAGGCTTTCGTCCTTGACCATACTATGCAAAGTATGGTATTTTATTCCATAATTTGCATACATTTTATAGGAGTTATACATGTCAGGACACAATAAATGGTCGACAATTAAACATGCCAAGGGTGCTGCTGATGCAAAGCGTGGTGCACTTTTCACAAAATTGATCAAGGAAATTTCTATCGCAGCAAGCATGGGCGGTGGTGATCCAGATTCAAACCCACGTCTCCGTGCAGCTATTGTTAAGGCTCGTGCAGCTTCAATGCCTAAGGACAACATTAAGCGTGCTATCGATAAGGGTACTGGTGCTGGAGCAGGTGCTGCAGTTTACCAGGAATTGGTATACGAAGGATATGCTCAGGGTGGTGTAGCTGTTTTGGTTGAAGTTCTTACAGACAACAACAACCGTGCTGCAGCAAACGTTCGCAATATCTTCTCTAAGAACGGTGGAAACCTCGGTACATCAGGTTCAGTAAGCCGTATGTTCGACCGCAAGGGTGTTATCGTTCTTGACGGTGAAAAGCTTACAGAAGACGAAGTAATGGAAGTTGTTCTTGATGCTGGTGCAGAAGATGTAGTGGCAGAAGACGGTGTAATCACAGTTACAACTGATCCTAACTCATTCACAGGTGTTGTTGAAGCTATTCAGGCTAAGCACGATGCTGGTCTTTCTCCAAAAGAAGAAGAAACTCCTGAATCAGAAAAGTGGTCATCACTCTCTGCTGCAGTTTCAATGGTTCCACAGATGACAACAGCTGTAGACCTCGATACAGCAGCTAAGGTTAAGAAGCTCCTCGACAAACTCGAAGAAGATGATGATGTTCAGGCTGTATGGTCAACAGTTGAATATCCAGATGACTTCGAAGATGCATAATTTTATCTAGGGATGAATAATTCTTAGTAAGAAGCCACGCCTTCCTTAGGGAATCCGTGGCTTTTTCTTTTGTATGGTTTTTATATGAGGGTATTAGGCATAGATCCAGGACTTGCCCATGTTGGGTTTGGTGTAGTGGATTTTGACAATAATAGGCTTTCTCTTGTAAGTTATGGCGTCATTGAAACTGCCAGTACTGACAGCCATGAAGTGCGTCTTCTTGCCATCTATAACCGGCTTATGGCCGTAATCGATGAATTCAGGCCTGACTGTGCCGAAATGGAAACCCTTTATTTTGCCCGCAATACAACCAGTGCCATGGCGGTTTCTGAAGCAAAGGGGGTGATTACCCTCTGCCTTGCCCAGCATGCAATTCCCGTTCACCTCTATACCCCAAACCAGATTAAGTTTGCCGTTACGGGTACTAAAACTGCAGACAAGGAAACCGTGGAGCACTGCGTGAAGCTCCTTCTTAACCTGAAGGAAGTTCCAAAGCCGGACCATGCCGCCGATGCACTTGCCGGTGCCATAACCCATTGTCACAGCGGCCTGTAAAGGAAGGCCTTTCCTTTCTTTTCTCCCGTGCGCTCAAAAAATCCCATCTTTACATAAACCCATAGCATTACTGCCGTTTCCTGCCTTTGGGCCTTAGGGTACAGGGCTAAAAGTTCCCCGTGAAATTCCGGGGCCGTAAACTCCCTTCCTTTTTTTAGCAGTGCAGCCGGAAGGAGTTTTTTCCAGGCCGTTTTTCCGTGCAATACGGTTGTTTTCCCAAGTTCATCAAGCCTTTTGCCGGTTTTATTCCAGGTCCTTTTGTGCCGTCGCCTTGAGTTGTCGGCCTTTTCCGTGGTGCCATAATCGATTCTTTCGTCGGTGATTTTTGCCTCAACTATTTCCAGTGTGAAATTCCGGTCCAGCAGGTAAGGGTAGAGTTTTGTAAGTTCCCTGAAAACCGATGTCAGGTTCAGTTTCTTTGGGCTTTTCTTTCTCCTTATGATTTTCCCGCTTTCGTCTGCCGTTTCCACATATTTTTCCACTGCAAGTGGGTGAACGACCCGTATTTTGCGTTTTTCTGAAAGGAAAAAAGCGATTTTTGGGGCCAGGGATGCCAATGTTCCCGTCTGAATTTCTATTATTCCGCCGTCTGAAAGGAGAATGTCCGCTATGAAAGGGCCGCATGGGACTTCTTTTTTGGATCCATCATGCCTTCCTGCATATATTTCTTTCAGGTTTCTGTGCAAATGGGTTTCGTTGTAAGTGTTTATCATGTTTTTCTCTGTTTTTAAGGGGTCTGTCCCCTTTGTCACTTTGTCACGGGGTCTGTCCCCTTTGTATTGTTTTTTAGGGGTCTGTCCCCTCTGTTACTGTATATCTGCCGATTTCCCAAAATTTTTTATTATCGGTGCATTTTTTCATTGACATTAACAAATTTTTAGATAAAATAGGGGATAAGTGGGAAATAGTGGGAAAAAGTGGTGAGTAGCGGTATGAATTTGCTCTGTGGAGAGTACAACAATACGCTGGACGACAAGGGTCGCATCCAGTTTCCGGCTAAGCTGCGTTCTGTATTGCAGCAGGATAGCCTTGTTGTAACCCGCGGGCTTGACAACTGCCTCATGCTTTTTACAGTGGACGAGTGGACCTCATTGAATGAAAAAATCATGGGGTCCGCTTCTCTTTTTGATGAAAAAAAACGCATGGTTCTCCGTCGTTTTATTTCTCCGGCACAGGAAATCACTTTTGATAAATCCGGCCGTCTTTCTATTCCCCAGAGCTTAAGGGACTTTGCCGGTCTTAAGGGTGAATGCACGATTCTTGGTATCAACAGGTACATGGAATTGTGGGACTCTGAACGCTACGGAAAGTATCTTGAGGATACGGAAGAATCCTTCATTCAGGCTGCGTCTGAATCCATGGGTGACATTCTTCTCTAATTGTTGGACTCAACGATTAATATAAAAATGAAGCCTTCTTTTTTTTTGAAGGCGGAAAAAAGGGAATAGAAATTGGACATCGTACATACTCCTGTACTTTTAAACGAATGCCTCACATACCTTTCTCCAGTGGGAGAACCTTTCGAATCTTCTGCCTACCTTATAGATTCAACTTTGGGTGAGGGCGGACATTCCTTCAACTTCCTTTCAAAATATCCGTCATTAAAAGTCAAAGGGCTTGATGCAGACTGCATCATCCAGGCAAAGGCTAAGGAACGCCTAGCTCCTTTTGGCGAGCGCATGTCTTTCTACAACGGCTGGTTCAACGACTTCTACAGGAATTTTCCTGAAGGCGAAGAAAGGCCAAACCTCATTCTCTTTGACCTTGGCATCAGCGTGTTCCATTACGAAAGGAGCGGAAGGGGATTTTCTTTCCGCCATGACGAAGTTCTGGACATGAGGCTTAACAGCGAGACAAAGGAAAGTGCAGCCGACATCGTGAACAAGATGGAAGAAGAGAAGATGGCAAACATGATCTACCTCTATTCCGACGAAAAATATTCCCGCCGCATTGCATCGGAAATCTGCAGGGTGCGCGAAACACAGAAGATTGAATCTACAAAGCAGCTGGCGGACATAATTTACAATGCTGTTCCGGCAAAATACAGGCACGGAAACATTCATCCGGCTACAAGAACTTTCCAGGCTTTGAGAATAAAGGTAAACAGCGAACTTAGCCGTCTGCCTGAAGCAATCCACGACGCCTTCAATGTTCTTGCACCTGGCGGAAAACTTGGCGTAATCACATTCCATTCACTGGAAGACAGGATCGTGAAGAACTACTTCAGGAATCTTGGAAAGCAGTGCGTGTGTCCGCCTGAAGTTCCAATGTGCGTCTGCGGCGGAACTCCATGTGCAGAAATCCTTACCCGCAAGCCGATTGAACCTACGGAAGAAGAAGTCAGGACGAATTCACCTTCCAGAAGTGCAAAGCTTCGCGTTGTAAGAAAACTCCGCGATGCTGATGACAAGCGTCTTTACGGTGTGGAGGCAATGTAGTGAACAAGAAGATTCGTAACTTTTTCAGGAATCTTTTTTTCTGCCTTCTTGCACTGGGCATTCCGGGGCTGCTGATCCTTAATGGAATCCAGTCCAGCAAGTACAGGACGCTGAAAAAAGAAGTTGAGGATCTTGAACGAAAGCAGGAGACCCTCATTGAAGAAAACAAAAAGTTGATAACAGACATCAGCCTTCTTTCAAGTTCGGACAGAATCGAAAAGATTGCTGAAGAAGATCTGGGCATGCGCCAGGCAGAAAGCAAGGAAATTGTTCGTGTCGGAGTTCCCGGCACAAAGGAAAATAAAAAATGATCGGAATAGACAAAAGTCTTCTTACATTGGAAAAAGTTCTCGAGGCAACAGACGGCATCCATGTTCTTGGTCCGTCATCAATTACATTTACTTCAGTTGCCACAGACAGCCGCAGTGTAGAAAAAGACACTTTGTTCGTTCCTCTTATCGGTGAAGTTCAGGATGGCCACAAATACATTCCTCAGGCTATGGAGAAGGGTGCAAGCGTTATCTTCATTGCCAGAAAGAACTATGAGGATGACAGCAATTTCTTTGTTAACCTTCACCACGAAAAACCAGGCGTAACTTTCATCGTAGTTGAAAATACAATGACTGCTTTGCAGAAAGCTGCAGGCGCCTATGTGGAAAAATTCCCACATCTGATGAAGATTGCGGTTACAGGTTCAAGCGGAAAGACAACTACAAAGGAAATCCTGGTTTCAATCATGAAGCAGAAATACAATGTTATCTGCAACCAGGGAAACCTTAACAGCGAAACAGGCCTTCCTCTTTCAGTATTCAATATTCGTCCTGAACATCAGTGCGGAATCTTTGAAATGGGAATGAACCGCGAAAATGAAATCGGCGAAATCTCTGCAGTGCTCAAGGCAAACTTTGCCATCGTTACGAACATTGGTACTGCCCACATCGGTTTGCTTGGAAGCCGCGACAACATTGCAAAGGAAAAGGCAAAGGTATTCGACCACTTCCATAACTTTGGAACCGGCGTAATTCCTTTTGACGACGACTATGTTGAATTCCTTAAGGACCAGATAGAAGGAAAGGTTGTCCTCTATGGCCAGGATACAGACACCGTAAAATATGTTTCAGACCTTGGTCTTGGCGGAACAAAATTCACAGTAGGCGGAATCGAAGCGGTTCTTTCGCTTCCTGGAAAATACAATTACAAGAATGCACTTGGTGCCATTGCCCTTGCTGAAGTTCTTGGTCTTACATCTGCAGAAATTGCAAAGGGAATCAACGAACTTGAACCAATGTTCGGAAGAAGCCAGGTTCTTGAAGGTAAGTATACAATCGTTCAGGACTGCTACAATGCAAATCCTGATTCCATGGAAAAATCAATTGAATTCGTTTCTTCAGTTAATGATGGCCGCAAGAAGGTTTTTGTTCTTGGGGACATGCTCGAACTTGGAGAAGATTCTGTTAAGGAACACGAAAAGGCCGGCGAACTTGCATTGCATTCTTCTGCCGATCTGATAATTTTTGCCGGTGATGAAATGAAGGCTGCCTATGAAAAAATCCAGGCTTCAGTGTCAGGAAAAGACATTTTTTATTTTGCCGGTCGCAGCGATGAATCAATGAAGGAGATTGCAGGTAAGGTTTCTGCATCCGTTCCTGAAAAATCCATCGTTCTGATAAAGGGTTCCAGAGGTATGGGACTTGAGCGCATCACGAAAATTCTTGAAGGCGGTGAACTGTGAGTGAATATGTAATTCATGCAGACAAGCCTGTCATTGCATCCAGGAAAAGTGATCCGCTATTCCTCATTTCGGTTCTCATGCTTTGGGGACTCGGAATATTCACAATTTTGATATGCACCCAGGGTGTAGGGGAGCGATTCTTCCACAACAGGTATTACTTTTTGTGGAGGCAACTTGCATATTCTGCAGTTGGCGCTGCTGGCCTTGTATTTTTTGCAGCCGTTCCCATTAATGCCCTCAGGCGTTTTTCTTTAGCCTTTGCTGTAACATCCGTGGTGCTCTGTTTATTTGCCCTTCTTCCTGTTATAGGAAGTGCAAGAAACGGTGCACCACGATGGGTCAGCATTCCTCATGTAATTACATTTCAGCCTTCAGAACTTGTGAAGCTTACAATGGTGCTTTACCTTTCGCATCTGTTTGACAAACATTCGGATGAATATGAGGAAAACAACAAGGAATTCATGGTGCCTGCCATTGGGCTTTCCATTCTTGCCGGTTCAATCTTCCTTCAGAAGGACCTTTCCACAAGCGTAATGGTGTTCTGCATTGGAGTATGCATGTTCATCGTTTCAGGATCACCCGTAAAGGTTTTTGTTCCAATACTGTCCCTTGTGTTCCCTGTTACAATCTATGTCATTTTGACCCATAGGTTCAGGCTTCTTCGCGTCCTTTCCTTCCTGAGGCCAAACGACTATACCACAACTTCCGGTTATCAGGCCCTTGCTTCCGAAAGAGCCATAAGCACAGGAGGAATATGGGGTGTAGGCACAGGCAGCGGATTGGACAGCAGCCTTACAATTCCGGAAATCCAGACCGACTATATTTTTGCCGGTTGGGCTACAGCCATGGGCCTTGTAGGCGTCTTTGGATACCTTCTTTTGCTGGGCATTTTTGTTTTCCGCGGTATGAAAATTGCGGTCGAATGTCCAAATAAATTTGCAGCACTTGGGGCCTTTGGATGTGTCTTTTCAATTGCAATCCAGTCCCTGATAAACCTTGCTGTCGTATGCAGGGTTGCACCGACAACAGGAATCCCGCTTCCTTTCTTTTCCAGCGGTGGTTCTTCCCTAATCATAACCCTTTGCATGTGCGGTTTTGTAATTAACGCCTCACATTGCGATGCCGATAATGATAGTGGTGTAGAAAAGAAAAAAATATCAGACATAGAATTTAATGAAAGTTTTGGAGAGACGGTGGTAGAGTTATGAGCGATCTTGTAGTTACGGATTTCAATGATTTTTTCATTTCATTTGATGACAAGGCCCCTGCAAAGGAACAGGAAACAGTGAAGGATAAGAAACTTATTGCACTTAAGGTGCTTGTTATTGTTCTTGGCAGTTTCCTTGCCCTTGAAGCATTGCTTTACAGTTTTGTACTTCCTTTGTTTTCGGCACCGGAAATCACCTATAGCGGATTGAATTACCTTACAAAAAACGAGTTAAATGAAAAGCTTTCTGAACTTGACTGCTCTTCCTGGAGCGGTTTCAGTACGGAAATGGCTGTTTCCCTCATCAGCACCATTTCCTGTGTTGAAAGCGTTGCTGTTGACAAGCATTTTCCAAACAAAATTTCAGTTAAAGTTAAGGAAAGGAATGCCGTTGCAAAGTCCATTATCTGCCAGGACGGAACTTCAAAGTCTATTCAAATAGACGAAAATGGTATATTATTCAGTGTTAATTCTGCTTCTGTTGCAACAGATTATTCCGTTCCCCTTGTTTCCGGACTTCCGGTAGACAACCTTCAGGAAGGAATGAGGCTTCCAGCCAAATACCGTGTTCTCATGGAGCAGATTTCAGACATCAGAAAGCTTCCACGCAAATATTTTGCTGCAGTATCTGAAATACAGGTTGTGCCAAAGGAATACGGCAACTATGAGCTTGCCCTTTATCCTTCTCAGGCAAAAGTAAAGGTACTTTCAGACCGCAATCTGAATGAAGATGCACTGCAGTACATGATGGTTGTTCTTGATGTCGTTAATTCCATTGAACCTGAGGTGTCGGAAATTGACCTTCGCTATGGAGCAGTTTCTTACAGACGCCGCTAGAGAGGATAGCATTGAGCCGCCGAATTGTTGGTCTTGATATTGGCACCTGCTTTATCAGGACAGTTATAGCTGAAATTGACTCTGATGGCCGTATTGAAGTGATCGGCCTTTCAAAAATTCCGTCTCAGGGCGTGCGTAACGGCATTATCGTAAACATCGATGCAACAAAAGAAGCGGTTCAGGCTGCAATTGAAGCGGCAGAGCAGATGGCTGGCGTTGAAGTTACTGAAGTCTGGACTTCCATCGGCGGTTCCCAGGTTTCAAGCATGAAGTCCAGCGGAATCGTTGGCGTAGATCCAAAAGGCATTTCCACAAGTCCCCTTGAAATCAAGCCTGAAGCAAAGGAAAGGGCCCTTAAATCTGCAAAATCAATGCTCATTCCTTATGACGAAGTACTCCTTCACATCATTCCTCAGGAATATCTCATTGACGGAAAGGACTATCCGGATCCAATAGGAAACCTTGGGGTTCGCCTTGAAGTGAAGACACTTCTTGTAAAGGTTTCAAAGTCTGCACAGGGAAACATTGCGGAATGCATTGCCCGTGCAGGATACGAACTCAGAAACATTACCCTTAAGACTCTTGCAGCTGCAAAAGCAACCCTACATAAAGACGAAATGGCCCTTGGTTCAATTCTCATAGACCTTGGAGGCGGTTCGACTGATGTAATCGTAATCAACAGGAATGCGCCTGTATTCACCGTTTCCATTCCTTATGGCGGAAACAGGGTTACAAATGATATTGCCCAGGTGTTTGGCGTTCCATTTGCCGTTGCAGAAGACCTTAAGCTTAAATACGGCTCTTGCTGGCTTGATCCTTCGGAAGAAAACGACGAGGTGATCATTCCTGGCGTGGGAGGCCTTCCTCCTGCAGTTACAACAAAGAAGCTTCTTTGCGATGTCATTTCAAGCCGTGTTGTGGAAATCCTTGAAGAAATACTCATGCTCGTTAAAAAGGAAGCAAAAAGATATTCGGGCCTTGGCAGGCTTAACGGTACCATTGCCCTTACAGGTGGCGGTGCCCTCATGCCTGGCATAGTTACACTTTCGCAGGCAGTCTGGAATTCAACCAGTGTTGGAATGGCCAGATGCGCTGATTTTGGCGGTGCGGATACCAGCTACAGAAACGCAGACTTTGCCACTGTAATGGGACTGATCATCAGCAATAAGGATGATGACGGAAGGTCGTCTGCCAAAAGGACTGCAAAGAAACAGGCCGGCGAGCCAAAAATGAATTTCTTGAAGAATTTACTAAGAAGGATAAATTAAGTAGAATATTCAACATGAAATTTTCGGCTGTCACTCAGGAGGGGGGATACTCCTGCAGGACTTAATGGGCCGGAAATTGGGTCGGGAGGAAATTATAAATGCTGGAATTCACAAATGTTCAGGACTCGAAGTCCGCAAATTCATCGGCTGCACCAGCTCAGAATGGAGCTCAGTTTAATGCTGTGACAACACCTGCACAGATGGCTGCAGCTCAGGCAGCAAGTGACGAACTTAACTTTGATGATGAACTTGGGGATTTGAATCCTACAAAAATCAAGATCATCGGTTGTGGTGGCGGTGGATCAAGTGCCGTTCAGCGCATGATCGACGACGGTGTAAGCGGCGTTGACTTTGTCGTGCTCAATACGGACAAGCAGGCCCTCCATAGGTCTACAGCAAAACTCCGCGTGCCTATCGGACAGAAAATCACGGGCGGTCTTGGTGCCGGCGGTAATCCAAAGGTCGGTGAAGACGCAGCCATCGAAGATACAGAAAGACTCAAGCTTGTAATCGGCAACGCAAACATGGTGGTGATTACAGCCGGTATGGGCGGCGGAACAGGAACAGGTAGTGCTCCTATCGTTGCAAAGCTGGCACATGAAGCCGGCATCCTTACAATTGCCGTTGTTACAACTCCTTTCGAACATGAAGGCAAAGTCCGCATGAACAACGCAATGGAAGGACTTGCAAAGCTCCGTCAGAATGTTGACAGCCTCATCGTTCTTCCTAACGACAAGATTTTCAAGGCAATGAAAACAGAGCCGGAAAGAAAGCTTACTTTCCGCGAACAGTTCATCCTTGCCGACAACCTTCTCTGTGCCGGTGTAAAGGGCGTTACAGAAATCATCACTAAGCCTGGTGACATCAATGTCGACTTTGCCGATGTATGCACAATCATGCGCGGTTCAGGTGAATCAATCCTTGGCGTTGGAAAGGGTAAGGGAGAAAACAGAATCAACGAAGCTGTTGAAGGCGCTATCTTCAATCCTCTCCTTGAAAACCGCCAGATTGACGGTGCAAAGAAAATCCTCATCAACATTACTACAAACGGTTCAATCTCGCTTGAAGAAAGCCGTGAAATCATCAACCTTATCCGCCGTTCTGCAGACAAGAATGCAAACATCATTTTTGGTCTTGCAACAAACGAAAACATGGAAGACGACGATCTTTCCGTTACAGTTATCGCTACGGAATTCGATCCTTCCGACAACGGTTTCGTAACTGCAGAAGAAATTCAGCAGGCTGTGGAAGAAAAGGATGACACTGTGGTTTCAACAGATGACTTCAACAGCATCCTTAATGGTGGACTCAGGTCTGATTCATTAAGTTCTTCCGGATCTTCTTTCTCTGACCCTGTGTTTGCAAAACCTGAATCAAAGTCTGCAGGTCCAATCGGAAGCCATTCCATCTATGATACTCTCGGTTCTTTTGAACAGCCTGCAAAGACAGAACCAACTTCGATCTTTGGTGACACTGCCGACAGTACACCGCCTGTATTTGCAGAGGAAAAGCTTCCTTCTGAAAGGGAAGTTATCAGCCTTGCTGCAGACGATGACCGCAATACCTTCAAGGTGAAGGGACTCCCTGCCGGAGCCGATGCAAATGATCGCGATGCTGTTCCATCGTTCTACAGAAACAGATTCAAGAACATGGGAAGTTCCATCGACCTTTCTTTGGACTGATTTAGACGGGATTTGCTTTGGACAGTTCGATCGAAAACCTTCTGCAGGATTTCTATAACGAGATAATCTTTGTCGAAAACCATTCCAAGGTTACGGCAGAGACTTACCTCATTTCCGTAAAGGAATTCGTTTCCTATCTTGAAGCAAACGGCATTTCAATAGACCATGTCACTGCGCAGACTGTGCTTTACTATTCGGCATGGAGAAAAACAATGGGAGTCAGCGAACTTACGGTTGCCAAAGACATGACGGCCCTATGCGAGTTCGGTTCCCTTCTGGTCAGGAAACAGGTCTGGGACGACAATTATGTTGCGGACCTGGACAGACCAAAAATATCGCGGGCGCTTCCAAAGGTCCTTGAAATAGGTCAGGTGGATTCGCTCCTTGCTGCAATTGATGTTTCCAAGCCCCTTGGGGTCCGCGACAGGGCCCTTTACGAGGTGATTTACAGCTGCGGGCTTCGAATCAGCGAGGCGTCGGGACTTTTGCTGTCCAACATTCATTTTGAGGAAAAGGTGCTTATTGTCCGCGGAAAAGGGGACAAGGAAAGGCTCATTCCTTTTGGCGGCGATGCAGAGTTTTGGCTTAGGAAATGGATTTTTGAAGCAAGGCCGGAGATTCTGGGACCAAAGATTGTTGAAGAAGTCTTTGTGAATGCCCGCGGAGAAGTTCTTTCCCGTAAAGGCATATGGAAGAACTTCAAGACTCTTGGAATAAAGAGCGGGGTGGAAGCAAAGGTTCATACCTTGAGGCATTCCTTTGCAACCCATCTCCTTGCAGGCGGTGCAGACCTTCGTTCCGTACAGGAACTTCTTGGGCATGCTGATCTGGCAACAACCCAGATTTACACCCATGTTGACGACAGTCAGCTGAAGGACCACCACAGGGATTATTTCCCCGGCCATAAGGGCAATGGCGGCAGAGAATAGTTTTGAAAATGAAAAAAACGGTCTTTGAAAACGAGTTTTTTAAGGCTGACATTTATAAAAAGGGGTAAAACATGAGAAACACTCTGAACAAGGCAATCCTTTGCACGATTGTATTTTCCGTATCTTTCGCAGTTCTTTCCTGTGCACCATCCTACAACACTGTAAAAAGAATGCAGAAAATTGAAGAAGGCGTTCATAATCCTACAACCAAGGAAGAACTTCAGGAAGCAATCAAGAAGTTCGATACCCGCGCCCTTGACCTTGCAACAACGGAAGCTCAGGTTGGCGTATGGTATAAGATTCTTGGAACCCGCTACCTTGACCAGCAGCTTTACGGAAAGGCTTTCGAATGTTTCCAGAAGGCCCTCACTTACTATCCTGACAATGCAAACCTCTATTACTATGTAGCCCTCTGTGCAGGTTACCTTGCAAATTCAACCATGGATTTTGAGGCCAACGGACCTGCATCTTCCAGCATTGAAAAAAGGCAAAATTACCTCCGCCTTGCAGAAACCGCCTACATCCGTGCACTTGGCATCAATCCAAAGTATTACCGTGCCATGTATGGTCTTGGCGTTCTCTATGTTTTCGTTCTTGATGAAAGCGAAAAGGCGATTCCTCATCTTGAAAAGTTCCTTTCGGTTCAGGTAAAGGATACAAACGCCATGTTCGTCCTTGCCCGTGCCTATTATATGAACTACGAATTTGACAAGGCCGTTGCCCTTTACGACAGGATCATCGAGCTTAAGCCAAATGCAGAAAAGGTAAAGGAAGCCGAGGCAAACAAGAAGACTGTGCTGGATGCAAAGTACAGCCAGGGAAATTAAAAAGGCATTTAAGTTGAAGTATATCTAATAACAAAAAGTTAACTTAATCCGTGGAGTCTGAGGGGAGGTTCCACGGATTTTTTTTGCCTTGAATTTGACAATCGGGCACACTATTCTTACATTTTTTTTATGGATGTTCTTGATTTGGCCATTACCGGCATTGTTTTCCTTACCACCAGGGAAAAAAAACTTTTAAGGAAAAATATTGACAGTTTAGATAATCTTGCGTTACTGTCTATAGAAGAGATTGTTTCAATAACAGGCAGAAAAACCAGGGGCGAATGGAATGGCTCCCTTGTTAAGGCTCTGGCTCAAAAAGCAGAGGCGATAATGGAATCAAAGGATATCCATGGCGCTGTTTTTGGTGAACCGGGCTATCCTGCCATACTTGAAACCATCAATGATCCGCCCTACTGTTTTTTCTACAGGGGCAGCATTGAGGTTTTGGGAAAGAAATGTGTTTCCGTTGTTGGGACAAGACGAATCTGTCAGGAAACGGCGGTCGCTGCCCTGGAATTTTCAAGGGATGCCGCTGCCAATGGACAGACGGTAGTGTCAGGGCTGGCCAATGGAATTGACACCTTTGCCCATAGGGGTGCATTGCAAAGCGGTGCGGAAGGGGTTACTGCAGCGGTTCTTCCCTGCGGCATAGAATCCGTCGTTCCCTACGGCAACAGGGGGCTTGCTTCTTCCATCTTGAAGAACGGAGGCCTTTTGTGCAGCGAATACCTGCCCGGTACTCCTGCCGAAAACTGGCGTTTTGTACAGCGGAACAGGCTGATTGCGGCCCTGTCTCCTGCAACGGTGGTTGTTCAGGCCCCAAAAGGCAGCGGTGCCCTGATAACTGCGGATTTTGCCGTGTCCTACAACAGGGATGTGGTGTTTCATAAGGCGGGTTTTTGCCGGCAGGCAAAGCTTTGTGAATGCCAGGGCAAAAAAGAAATAAAGGATAATGCTCCTTCGGCTGAACGGTATGTTCTTGAAGGTGCTCCTGTAATTGAAAACTATGCTGACTATGTAAGGGTGATGGAAAATCCCCCTGGCACATTCAGTATGAAAGATAGACAGCTTGAACTTTTCTAGTTCAGGTTTTTTTGAGGTGTAATATGTCTG
>JAUNCR010000002.1:60334-87983 GCA_030526505.1 Spirochaetales bacterium | reverse complement strand
GATTACAGTAAGCGGAATAGATGTTCTTGTAGAAAAAAAGAATATCAAAAATATGCATTTGTATGTAAAACCTCCTCTTGGAAAAGTATCTGTTTCTGCTCCGATTTCTATTTCAGAAAAGTCTATAGAAAATTTTGTCAGACTGAATATGGGATGGATTTTGAAACAACAAGAAAAGTATCTTGAACAGCCTAGAATGACAGAACGTCAATATATTAGTGGTGAGACATATTACATTTGGGGTAAACAATACTTTTTGGAATTTAATCCAATCACAAAAGGCAAATCTTTTAAGATTGATGGCGATAAAATAATCCTTTCAATGAAATCAGAATCAACAATTGAACAAAGAGAAAAATTTGTCAGAGAAGAATATCGAAAAATTCTTATTGAACAATTAAATCGTCTTGTTCCTAAGTGGGAAGAAATTACAGGTTTGTTTTGTGATTCTTTTAAAACAAAATATATGACAACAAAGTGGGGAACCTGTAATCCTGATTCAAAAAGAATATGGATTAATCTGCAAATGGTATCAAAACCATTGGAATGTCTGGAATATGTTGTTCTTCATGAATTAGTTCATTTAAAAATTAGAAATCATGGAGCTGATTTTACAGAAATGATGAATAAATATATGCCTAATTGGGAAGATGTAAGAAAACTGTTGAATAATCAAATATTAGAAAATTATCGGGAATAATATCTAATCCAGTCCTTAAAAAATATCACCTGAAATGTCACCTACAAAAATATCACCCCAAATTTCCCTATGAAATTCTCCCATATTCATCGATATTCACCCCAAAAAGTGCTATAATTAGCCTATAAATCAGTAAATATCCATATGTAATATACCTTGAGCCATTCAAATCCAAGATGGCCCAGAAAAAAAATCCAGCGCATTCAGTTCACTGAGTGCGCTTTTTTTTTTGCGGTTATGAAATCCGGTATTTGAACCGAGATGGGTCAAGCAGGAAAACCATTAATAGAAATTAAGAAGTTGAAGAACTCATTTCGAGCCATTTTATGAAAAATAATATTTTCGTGTTAAAATTAAGTAGTGAACTACTGTTAAAGTTGTAGGTTAATGAAATTATTAGCAGAATAGTATTCTGATTAATTGAGAGGACCAAATCAAGTGAAAACAATTAGAAAGCATCTTCTGGTTATTTTGGGTGTAATTGTTATTGGAGTTTTTTCATCATGCGACGGCGAAGTTGAAATGGAATTGTATACAAGTGACTTGATTGAGGCTATGAATACCAAAGAACCGCTGTATGCAAAAGTTTCCCTTATAATAGAAGGTATGACAGAAAACTATGACTATGAATTCCTTAGGAATTACATTCCTTCTTTTACAAATCCACATTATGTGAAATATGACTATCAAACTTCTCTTGCATTTGATATAAAAGTTCCTATTGTAAACAATAAAGAATTTGAAAATCTTGATCAAACAGGTCAGCTTTTTGTTATTGTTGGTGCCAAGACAACTTCCGGTTATTCTTATTCTATTTCAATAAATAGAGAATTGATTAGGAATATAAGCTCATATACAAGCTCAACAATGTATCAGTCATTTAATCTAGAAGATTTTGATTTTTGTTATAAACTTGCAAATGATTTAAGAGACGCTCAAGAGTACAAGATTTTCAGCTCGTATATGAATACAATCCCATATCCAATGTCGCATACTTTTTCTCTTGAAAGAAGGGATTCTCAAAAAATCAAGATGAGTGAAATTTATGCTAAATCTCTTAATCAGGATGAAACATATTACTTTTTAACAATAACACAGAAGTAATTTGTAAGGGCCTTAACTTTCACCTGGGAAAGTTAAATTTGGAGAGTAAAATGCAAAACGAAACAAATTCCTATAATGTTATGCATTAAATTATTAATAGAGGAGTTCCTATGAAGAAAAAGATAATTGGATTGTTCGTATTTCTGTTTGTATTGGGCAGACTGGTTGCAGCAGAAGATACAGTGTTTTCATATAGATATACTGGTTCTGATGATACCTGTGCAATGATGATTTCAGAGGAAAATACGGCTCTTATATATTCTGATGCCATTAGTGCTGAAGCAATCGTGGTTTATGCCGGGGATAAAGACTTTGACAAGTTGAAGGCTGCGGCCTTTGAGTGTAAGGTTATTGCAAAGCAGGCTCAGTCATTAAGAGAATACAAATCCCTTGGTGTTTTTAATGCCATTTCATCTAAGCTATTTGCACTGGGTAGAGAAAAGAAAGTCTCATATGGTGAAGTCGATGGCTATATGAAGATTACCGAAGTTTTTACCACGGAGTTTATAGCTGAATACGGAAGCGATGCTGTCGTTTCTGGCAATATTAATAAAAGACCAAGAAAAAGCAATGAACTCGAGGTATGGTCATTTACAGATGAATTGGACGGAATGATCACAAAGTATTTTCAGGAAGATTCTCGTTATAAAGGGAAATATGAAATTGATTATTCACTTACTCCAGTAGGCCAGTTTCCTGATAAGCTTGACCCAGTTCTTGCATCAGGTTCTGGATGTCCAGATGTCTTCGCCCTTGAAGATGCATTTGTTCGTAAGTATGTTGAATCAGGCCTACTTCTTGATCTTACCAACATATACAATGAAACTAAAGATAAGATGATTAAATATCCAGCAGAAGTTGGAATGTACAATGGCAGGGTTTATGCCCTTTCATGGCAGACAACTCCTGGTGCTTTGTTTTATCGTCGATCTCTTGCAAAGAAGTATCTTGGAACAGATGATCCTAAAATCGTACAAAAGTATCTTTGTAACTGGGACAAGTTCCTTGAAACAGCGGAACTCCTCAAGAACAAGTCAAACGGAAACTGCTACATCGTTTCTTCTACAGGTGATCTTTTCAAGCCATTCTTATCTGGTCGCAAGGATCCATGGGTAGTAAATAACAAGCTCGTTATAGATCCAAACGCAATCGAGTACATGGAAATGTGTAAAACACTCAAGGAGCGTGGTCTTGAAGGTCGTGTTGGACAATGGTCAGAAGGTTGGTTTGATGGTATGAAGGGTAATCTTTGTGATGTATACGGGGATACAAAGGAAGTATTCTCTTACTTCCTCCCGACATGGGGACTTCACTATGTACTTAAATTAAATTCACCAGAAACATCTGGTGATTGGGCAATGTGTGCTGGTCCATCGGCCTATTACTGGGGTGGTACTTGGATAGGAGCATGGGCAAAGACAAAGAATCCAAGAGGTGTTAAGGAACTCATAAAGTACTTGACTACAGACGATACATTCCTTGAAAGCTGGGCTCGTGATACAGGTGATAGTGTTTCAAATTTTAAAGTTGTTGACCATATTAAGGATAGTTTTTCAGAGTCGTTCCTTGGCGGACAGAACTCCTACGGGGAATTTGCTGAAATGGCAAAGGCTGTTAACGGAAAACTCTCACAGGGGACGGACCAGGCTATTGAAATAATCTTCGACGAAGCTGTAGGGTCATATGTAAACGGTGAAAAGACTATGGATCAGGCGATTACTGACTTTAAAGAACAGTGTGCCGCACAGCTTTCATTGGATTATTGATTTTCTTTAATTTCTTTCTTTACTCTTGTTTTGAACATTCAAGGGTAAAGATTACTCCCCATTAAACAAACCTTTATCCCACCAACTGCAGAAAGCGTGGTAATATGTAGGCAACAGGAGTTTTCTATGGATTTTACAGAAGTTATTAAGAACAGGTATTCATGCAAGAAGTATGATGCAGGCAAGGCGGTTTCTGCGGAAAAGATCAATGCAATTCTTGAGGCGGGAAGGGTGGCACCTACTGCAAAGAATCTTCAGGAACAGAAGGTTTATGTGATTCAGTCTGCGGAAAAACTTGCGGCAGTTGATGAAGTAACGCCTTGCCGCTATGGGGCACCTGTGGTTCTTTGCGTTGCCTTCAACAGGAACAATGTTTTTACATACCCAGGAAACAAAAGGGATTCTGGAATTGAAGATGCATCCATCGTTGCAACCCAAATGATGCTTGCGGCCTATAATGAAGGCGTTGACAGCTGCTGGCTTAATTTCTTTGATCCTGATGTCCTTAAGGAAAAATTGGGTTTGCCGGAAGACGAAGAAATCCTGATGCTTTTGGATCTGGGATATGCTGTCGAAGGTGCAGGTCCTCTGCCAAACCATGACAGCAGAAAGCCTTTGTCTGAAACCGTCAAGTTCATCTAGTGAAAAACTAAATCTTATCCTAGCGCAACATCCAGCATCATCATCAGGGAAAATCCAATCATGAACATAATGGTGCCTATGTTTGAATGCTGGTCCCCTTCTTCTGCTGCCATTTCAGGCACCAGTTCTTCCACCACGACATATATCATGGCACCGGCTGCAAAACTCAACAGGTAGGGCAGGACTGGAATTACAAACTGGGCAAGGAGAACTGTAAGGAGCCCGGCGATTGGTTCAACGATTCCCGTAAGGACTCCGTAAAAGCAGGCCTTTGTTTTTGAGCATCCCTTGATGTGAAGCGGCATGGAAATTATTGCCCCTTCAGGAAAATTCTGGATTGCAATACCGATTGCAAGGGCAAGGGCAGCGGATGCCGACACCTGAACCGCACCCGTATACCATCCCGCATACAGAACTCCCACAGCCATTCCTTCCGGTATGTTGTGAAGTGTTACTGCAAGCACCATCATTGTTGTCTTTGAAAATTTGCTTTTAGGCCCTTCAACCGTTTCGTTTAAGTGCATGTGGGGAGTTACTACATCAAGCAAGAGAAGGAAGAGCATTCCAAGACAGAATCCAATTACGGCAGGTATGAATCCAAACTTGCCCATTCCCTGTTCCGTCGCCTGATCCATGGAAGGAATTAAAAGGCTCCAGACTGCGGCTGCAATCATTACGCCTGCTGCAAATCCGGAAAGGGATTTCTGAAGCTTTGCACTCATCTCCTTTTTCATGAAGAAGACGCATGCCGATCCGAGTGCGGTTCCAAAGAATGGAATCAAAAGTCCTTTTGCAATTATTCCTGTCACGGTGTTACTCCTTGCATTCATTATTGCATGTTTTGGCAGTTTTTTCCCATTTGCTTTGTGGATTTTGGTGATTGTTTGGAGTTTTTTTTCAGTCAGTCTGCCAACCGTTAAAGGCCGACAGACTGAAAAGTGGGTTAGGCACTCAGCTGATACTTACAAGCGTCACAGTTCTTGTTGCAGAGCTTCTCGACCTTGCTTGAATCGCAGGTGATTTCAACTTCCACCATGCGGCTTACAACGATCTTTTCGATCGGTGTGTCAAACAAGCGGGACAGCACCAGCAAGTTGTCGATTGTAGGAACGTTTTTACCCTGTTCCCATGAATACACGGCCTGTGGATATTCAAATCCGAAGATGTTCTGAATATCACGGACTGTGAATCCGTTTTCGATTCTGAGTGATTTAATCGATTTGCCTGTTGCCTTAAGATCAACAACCGGCTTTGAAAAAGTTACGGTTCTCATAGTTGTTACTCCTGATTTCAACAAAAACGCCATTATCTTTTGGATCTGTGGAATTGGCCAAATTAAGCCATGGGGTGCGCTGATTTGTCTGGCCGTAATAAATGCCATCAATTGCAGCAGATAATCTTGTAATGTCAAAAACTTCTGTGCTCATACGCACTCCTAACAAAAAGATAATTTACACGCCAACGGCGCGGGGTTTTTGTCTCAGCAAAATAAAAACTCTGAGACTCGGCGCTCGGCTTCTTAGGGCCAGCGACTTTACTGGATATTGTGTATACCAACTCTATAACTTTTTTGGGAATTAGTCATTAAACCTGTAGTTTAAAAATGAAAAACTTCCCATACAGACAATATAGGAAGTTTTTCGAAATCGGCAACTTTTTTTGTTATTTAAAAATTGTTTCCGTTCCAGCCCCAGTTGGCAGTTCCAAAGTAGCTGACATAAACTGCATCCCCAGGAATGTCCAGCTGCTGCTGAAGAATTTCACAGACCTTTGCAGTCATTTTTCCACTCTTTGCAGAATCAACATTTCCAAGCACCTTGATTTCTACATAGGCACCTTTTTCAAGTTTGTTTCCGCCGAAATATAAATCCTGTTTTTCCATAAGGTTAATCATCAGGTAGTTTTCAGGTTTTCCCATGATGCTGATGGCCTTTCCGAATTCAGCCTTGAGTGCGTTTCTTTTTTCTGCTGGCAACTCCATTGTCACCTTTGCTTCGATCATTGGCATGTTGGTTTCTCCTTTCTGTTTGATTTTTCGGTTTTTATTATACTCTAGTTCAGTTTGAATTTTCCATCGGAGTTTCCGCTGCTCCAGATGTATTCGCCCTTGAATCCGTTGATTTCTGCATAGCCATTTTCATCTGTGGTGACAGTTCCCTTTGTTGTCCACTTTTCCTTTATGAGTTTTTTCAAGGTGTAGTAGGCAGGCTTTACAGTTCCGTCCCTTCTGATAAGTCCGCTTGGTGCGTTGAGCCATGCTCCGTCGTTAAAATCCCAGTTTGTGATTGCTGTAACCTGAGGATGATTTTCAAAAATCTGAGTGTAGAATTCTTCTATCCATTTTGCCTGGCGTTCTTCTCCTTCTGGAGTAGAGGCATCGTCGGCGTATTTGTAATCGTTCAGGTCATCAAGTTCTGGAGGAACAAGTTCTCCTGAAACAAATGTGTTTTCCGTAAAGTTGATCGGAAGTCCAAATCGTTCGAACCTTAAAAGCACGTCCTCAAGCTTTTCAATTCCCCAGTAGCCCTGGTGCTGATGGGACTGCAATCCGATGGCGTCGATTTTTACTCCTGCATCAAGACATTCTTCTATTAACTTTTCGTAGGCAGGCGACATGTTGAAGTCGTTTAAAAGCAATGTTGCATTCTGGTTTGAATCTTTTGCGGCATCAAAAATTGTTTTTACGATTCCTGTCTGGCCAAGTTCTTTGCAAAGGCGGGTGACTGCATTGTCATATCTGTCAAAGACCGGCATGATTACAACTTCATTGATTGCATCCCACATGTCTATGACACCCTTGAAGCCTTCTACTTCACGATGGATTCGTCCGATCTGTTTTTCAAGGATTGTCTTGTTGTCGTATTTTAAAAGCCAGTCTGCGCAAACTGTGTGCCAGCAAAGTGGATGTCCCTTCAGTGTGACTCCATGGTTTCTAAGGAATTTTGCGGCCTGCATGAGTTCTGCTGTTCTTGGCTTTCCTTCTTCAGGTTCAAAGCTTCCCCAATAAAAGGCAAGGGTTGCAAAGTTAAAGACATCAAGGAACTGTTTTACGCCTTCGTTTTTTTCAGCTTCTTCTTCACCAAGCTGATTTACAAGGTCTGAAACCAGGAATCCGTTGCAGCCAAAAAGAAATTTATGGTTTGAAAGTGAATAGCTGATTTTTGAATTTGCCAATGGCTTTCCGTCTGAGCCTGCAAAGAGTATTTTCCCTGTTGATTTTCTTTCTTCAATTTTAGACATGTGTTTCCCCGTAAAATATGATTGTCCTTATATTCTAGCAGATATATCTGAAATTAAGTTTTTTTTTATTTAAAATTTAGTTATGGTCTTAGTACGGGAATTTTTTATATACTAAAAGTAACGGTATAATTTGAAAGTGGGGATTTTATATGGAAGAAAAAATTCTTTATGATGCAGCGATAATCGGTACTGGTCCAGCCGGAATCAGTGCTGCCATAACTTTGAAGATCAGAAACAAGAACGTAATTCTCATTGGCAGCCGCAACTTGAGCAGCAAGGTTGAAAAGGCACACCTCATTCAGAATTATCCTGGATTGCCTTTGGTCACAGGCGAAGATCTCCAAAAGAATTTTCTTAGGCATCTTGAATCTCTTGGAATTGAAATTGTTGAGGATCACATTACAGGCTGCTATCCCAAGGGAAAACAGATTTCTCTTCTTTCAAAGTCAAATAAAGAATATCTGGCAAAAACTTTGATTGTTGCAACCGGCGTTAATTTTGGAAAACCATATGAAGGAGAAGAAGAATTCCTTGGCCGTGGAGTAAGTTACTGCGCAACTTGTGATGCCCCACTTTATAAAGAAAAGTCCTGCGTAATAATCGGGCAGACGGCCGCAGAAGAAAAGGAAGCTGAATACATGGCGGAAATCTGCAGCAAGGTTACTTATATTCCTTTGTATGATGAAGTGCCAAGTCTTTCAGAAAAAATAGAAGTCCTTCGTGATGTTCCTGTAAGGTTCGAAGGGGATATGAAGGCACGAAGGCTGGTGTTGAAGAATTCAGAAATTGAAGCTGATGGATTTTTCATTCTGCGGGAAAGCATTTCTCCAAAACAGTTGGTGCCAGGTTTGAAAATTGAAGGCAATCATATTCTCGTAAATAGAAATATGGAAACAAACCTTTCTGGTGTTTTTGCTTGCGGTGATGTTACGGGTCTTCCATACCAGTACATCAAGGCTGCAGGTGAAGGAAATGTTGCGGCCCTGAGTGCAGTAAAGTATCTGCAGCTTCAGTAAGATTTTGTTGCGGCAGCCAGTTTAAGGGTGCGGTGTTTCCGTTTATTCCCACTCGTAAATTTTCCCTTTTAGGATTGCATTGTACATTTTCTTTTTTACGCCGGGATTGTCCTTGTTGATTTTTGCAATGAGTTCCTTTGCATACTGACGCCTGGTTGTTCCGTCATGGGGACATGGGTTTTTTACACAGGGCAATTCATATTTGTTTCTGAAACCCTTTATGTCACTTTCCGGAATGTTGATGAGCGGGCGGATTACAGTAAGGTCTGCTTCCTTGTAGTAGGTTTTTGGGGCAAAGGTGTAGAATTGTCCTTCGTAGATCAGCGAAAGCATCATGGTTTCGATAATGTCGTCCTGATGGTGGGCGTAGGCAACCTTGTTGCATCCCACTTCCTTTGCAAAATTGTTAATGGCTCCCTTGCGGAGTTTTGCACACATGGCACAGTAGGAACCTTTCTGAACTTTTTCTTTCAGTATGAGTGCAATGTCGGTTTTGATGATGTGGTATTCAACTTCAAGCTTGCCGCAGAGTTTCTGGATTTCCGACAGGTTAAATTCTCCAAAGCCAAGGTCTGCTGTTGCGGCTATGATTTCAAATTTTTTTGGAAAGAATTTTCTTAACCCGGCCAAAGCGTAAAGCAGTGCAAGGGAGTCTTTTCCTCCTGAAATGCCAACAAGAATTCTGTCGCCTTCATCAATCAAATCAAACTGCTGAATGCATTGGCGAGCATAACTGTAGAGTTTCTGGAGTGTCATTGCTTTATTTGATTACCTTGGAAATGATTCCGCCGCCGATGATTACGCCGTCCTTGTAAAGGACAGCCGACTGACCTGGGGCAACGGCACGCTGTTCTTCATCAAAGATGATTTTCCAGGGCTGTCCCTTGTATTCTGTTTTGTCTTCTGCATCAGGAACATACTTTGTCACCTTGCAAGGGACAGGCCTTGAGGCAAGGCGGATCTTTACCAGTGTCTCGACTTCTTCCGTTGGCTCAACATCTGCTGGCCATACAAAATCATCTGCTATGAGGCCGTGAGAATTCAGCTCTTCATTCTTTGCAAGGACAACAAGGTTTTTCTTAACATCGATTGAATGTACATAAACAGGGTAGCTTGCGGCAACACCAAGTCCACGGCGCTGACCGATGGTGTAGTGCTCTATTCCCTTGTGCTTTCCAAGAACATGGCCGTCAAGGTCTATGATGTCTCCTGGAACGCTAGGCTTGTCTGAAAAAAGTGCGTCGCGGTATTCTTCGCCTACAAAGTCCTGGCTTTCTTCCCTGTTTGCGGCTTCCAGGTTCGCCTTCCTTGCAAGTTCCATCACTTCTGTTTTCTGCATTGTGGCCAATGGGAACCTTACCTTTGCAAGAATTTCAGAAGGCACACGGTAGATGAAATAGGTCTGGTCCTTTGTTACATCAGTTGCGCCGCTTATCATGTAAGGGCGGTCATTGCTTCCAAAGACACCTTCTTCAGGACGGACGATTTTTGCGTAGTGTCCGGTGCAGAAATAATCGTATTCAATTCCCATGTCTTTTATTGCATTGAGCATTGCGCCGAATTTTATGTTCCTGTTGCACATGATGCATGGATTTGGAGTGCGCCCGTTTCTGTATTCCGACTTGAAATATTCAAGGACCTTTTCCCTGTATTCTTTCTTAACATCGACTACATGGTATTCGATGCCGTTTGATTTGCAGAAGTCCGTGCACTGACGGATGTTTTCTTCTTCCCCTGGACCAAAACAGGCTTCCTTCATTTTAATCTTGTTGCTGTCCTTGTTTTTTTCGATGACGGTGCCGTCCCAAAGGCTCATGGTAACTCCAATGACTTTGCAGCCTTTTTCCTTGAGCATGAGGGCTGTAAGGGTTGAATCAACTCCACCTGAAAGACCAACTAAAACCGTATCGCCTGCCTTAGGCATATCCTGTGCAACATAATTCATGGAAAGGATTATACAGTTTTTGTTGGTAAGTATCGAGATATTAAGGTATACTAATTGTATATACTTCATAATAGATACAGCTGATTTATGGAAACAATAGAAGACCTCAAACAGTATACTTTCCCTGCCTTGCTTGCAAACTCCGTTAAGAAATTTTATGACAGACCTGCTCTTGCTCTTGTTGGTGAATATCCAATGTCCTATGGTCAGGTTAAGGAAAAAAGCGAAGCCCTTTCATACGTTCTTGAACAGCTTGGACTTAAAAGAAATTCCAAGGTCGTGATTCTCGGTACAGGTCGTCCTGAATGGGGCATTGCATATTTTGCCATCGTCAATCGCGGAATGATCGCCGTTCCTCTTCTGCCTGATTTTTCCGTTGCTGAAGTTGAAAGCATCCTTGCCCATTGCGGTGTTGATGCAATGTTCATAGAAGAAAAACTCTATAAAAAAATAGAATGCCTTGGAAACAATCTTCCGCCTGTCATCATCAAGCTTGAAGACTATTCCCTCATCAGGGGTGATGAAGAAGCTTTTGAAAAGGCAGACCATTTTGTCCGCCATCATGCTTCGGAAATAAAGGCTTCCCTTGCTCCCGTTGAAATCAGCGAGGATGATACTGCAAGCATCATCTATACCAGTGGAACTACGGGAAGATCCAAAGGAGTTGAACTGTCTCACAAGAACATCGTGTGGACATCGGTTCAGTGCCAGAGCGTTCATCGTGTAAACAAAATTGACCGTGCCCTTTCATTTCTTCCATTGAGCCATGTCTATGAATTTACCATTGGATTTGTAATGATGCTTCTGAACGGCGCCTGTGTCTACTATCTTGGAAAGCCTCCTGTCGTCAGTGCTCTTCTTCCTGCCTTTGAAAAAGTTGAGCCTACAATCGTTCTTTCAGTTCCCCTTGTAATGGAAAAAATCTACAAGAACAAGGTTCTTCCTACGTTCCAGTCAAACAAAATTCTTTATGTTCTGTATAGGATTTCTCCTTTCAGGAAAATGCTGAACAGGGCTGCGGGAAAGAAACTCAAGAAGACTTTTGGCGGACACCTTGTGTTCTTTGGCATTGGTGGAGCCAAGGTTGACCCTAAGGTTGAAAAATTCCTTAAGGAAGCAAAATTCCCTTATGCCATCGGCTATGGGCTTACGGAAACTTCTCCTTTGCTTGCCGGAAGCGGTACAAAAATCACATTCCCGGGAACAGTTGGTCCTGCCATGGAAGGCGTTGAACTTGTAATCAATAATCCTGATCCAAAAACAAAGATTGGTGAAGTTGTTGCAAAGGGTCCAAACATCATGAAGGGCTATTACCGCGATCCTGAACTTACAAAAACAGTTTTCACTACGGAAGAAGACAGTGCGGGCCCAGGCTATTTCAAGACTGGTGACCTTGGACTCATTTCAAAGAAAAAGGGGCTTGTCCGCCTTAGCCTTAAGGGTCGCAACAAGAACATGATTCTTGGTCCAAGTGGCGAAAACATCTATCCTGAAGACATTGAATTCATCCTTAATCAGAATCCTTTTGTAAACGAATCCCTTGTTGTGGAAGGGGACGGCGGTCTTGTTGCCATCGTAAAGGTTGATGAGGAAAAGCTTGAGGAAGAAGCCAAGCAGATAAGCCTTAGGGACAAAATTGAAAACAATGTTCAGAAGGTAAGCCGCGACCTTGCCTGGTATAAGGAAGCAATCCTTGGAGAAATCCAGTACTTCGTGAATACCCGCGTAAACAAGTCTTCCCACATCGGTAAAATAGAAAAAATCGATGAATTCGAGAAGACTGCCACCCAGAAAATCAAGCGCTACATCTACGAACTGAAGGAAAAGGCCAAAAGCAAAATAAAATAGCATTGAGAAAAGGGCGTTTTTGATGTATTCTATACGCCTATGGCATATGAAGTAACAGCGACAAGAAGACGCCCCCAGACATTTTCAAGTCTTGTAGGCCAGGAATTTGTTGCAGAAACATTAAAGAACTCAATTCAGTCGGGAAAAATCGCCAATGCATACCTGTTTTCAGGTCCAAGAGGATGCGGAAAGACCTCTACTGCCCGTATTCTTGCAAAGGCACTCAACTGCCAGAAAGGTCCAACTGCAACTCCATGCGGTGAATGTGATGCCTGCCGTGAAATTACAGCAGGTTCTGCCCTTGATGTCATTGAAATAGACGGAGCCTCAAACAACTCTGTAGACGGTGTTCGCCAGATCAAGGACGAGGTTCTCTTTCCTCCACAGACCTGCCGCTACAAGATTTACATCATCGACGAAGTTCATATGCTTTCAAACAATGCCTTCAATGCACTTCTTAAAACCATTGAGGAGCCGCCTCCACATGTAGTTTTCATTTTTGCTACGACAGAACTTCAGAAGGTTCCTGCAACAATCAAATCAAGGTGCCAGCAGTTTAACTATCGCCTTGTTCCTGTGGAAAAAGTTAAGGAACAGCTTGCACAGGCAGCCGCAGAACTTGGAATCAAGGCTCAGGACGAAGCCCTCTATTGGATTGCCCGTGAAGCCGGCGGTTCAATGCGCGACAGCTATACTCTCTTTGACCAGGTTGCAGCCTTCAGTGGCGATGAAATCACCTACGAAAAAATCCGCGACAAGCTTGGCCTTGTTGGAATCGACAGACTCAATGAACTTTTTGGACTTTGTGTTGCGGGTGACAGCACCAATGTTCTCCTTAAGTTTGACGAATATCTTCAGAACGGCGTAAGCATCGAACAGCTCATTTCAAACTGCACCGACTATCTTCGCTCGATTCTTTTCATCAAGAGTGGAATCAAGAAGGAAGCCTTGCTTGGTCAGAGTGCAGAAAGATATTCTTCGGAAGTTATCAATGCCTGGTCTACCATTCAGGTTGAACGGGCTTTGAGCATATTCATGCAGCTTTACCGCGACATCAGGTATTCCCTTAGCCCAAGGTATGAATTTGAACTTGCACTTTCTCGCATGTGCTGGCTTAAGGATTATGTTTCGGCTCAGGAAGTAAAGAAAGCCGTTGATGCAGTGAAACCGGTTCTCATGAATGCGGCTGGCCCAAGGAAACTTCAGGCAGTTGCAGGTGGAAACGGTCAGGTTTCTGTTGCATCAGCCCAGCAGGTCCAGACAGAAAGAAGGGCAGAGACTCCAGTTCAGCCTCCAGCACCAGTCCAGGAAAATTCATATAGAAGGAATGCTCCTGTAAACGGACTTCCAACTTTCAGTGCACTTACGGAAGAAGCAGATGATGTGCCTGATGAATCGGAAGCAGGACCTAACATAGAAGAGGAATTCGACCCTTTTCTTAATGGCGGAGCTGAACCGCCGGTAAACAATTCAGCAATGGAATCTGCAAAGCCAGTGGAAGTTGCAGCGCCAGAGGTTCAGGAAGTTCAGCCTGAAAAAAACGCAGCCCTAAAAACTGTTGACTCAAGCAACATTGAAAAAGTGCGCAATGCAATCATCAGCGATTTTTCCGTTGAAGATGCAATGGTTTCAAACAGTTTGGCGGAGACAAGCAACTGGCAGCTTAACGGCGACAGGATGACAATGTATGCAGAAAATAATTTTGTGCAGGTGCAGCTTTCATCTGAAGTCGAAAAAATTTCAGCCTATCTTTCTGAAGCTTACGGAAGGAAGATTTCCATTGAAATAAAGATTCTTGAAAAGAAAGAGACTGAAGAAAAAATAGTTCTTCCAAAGGAAGTGGAAGTCCTGTGCGATGTGTTCAGGGGTTCTGTTCTTGGAGTCCAGTGATAAAGTTGATGCACCGATTGGCATTATGGTACCTGGGCTTGTCGAAGGACTGAATGAATATGTGGTAGTTTCGACAGGCTCAACACCACGACAGTATAATAAAATACGGGAGTAAAAATATGGCAGTAAAAGTTTTTATTGATGGTAAAGAAGGAACAACAGGCCTTAAGATTTTTGAACGCTTTGCAAAAAGATCTGACCTTGAGATAATCGAAATAGACGAAGAAAAAAGAAAGGACAGTGCTGAACGCGCAAAGTGCATCAATGCTTCCGACTTCACATTCCTTTGTCTTCCTGATGCTGCATCAATCGAAGCAGTTTCGCTTTGCACAAATCCAAAGACAAGAATCATCGATGCTTCTACAGCTCACCGCGTAAATCCTGACTGGGCTTACGGATTCCCAGAGCTGGACAAAAGTTTCCGCGAAAAGATTCAGACTTCAAATCGCGTTGCAAATCCTGGTTGCTATGCCAGCGGTTTCAATGCAATCGCATATCCACTCGTAAAGAGCGGCATCCTTCCAAAGGATTATCCTGTTTGCGCCAATGCAGTTTCCGGTTATTCCGGGGCAGGGAAAAAGGCCATTGCACTTTACGAAGCAGAAGGCCGCAATGTTGAGCTTGATTCACCACGCCTTTACGCCCTTACTCAGGCACACAAGCACCTTCCTGAAATGAAGATCATTCCAGGCCTTGAATATGAACCTGTTTTCAATCCTTATGTATGCGACTACTTCCAGGGCATGACAGTAACAATCGGCCTTCATACAAGGCTCCTTGCAAAGAAAGTTACAGCAAAAGATGTTTGGGAAATGTTTGCAAAGCATTACGATGGATGCAACTTTGTAAAGGTTCCGGCTTTCATGGGTGAAGGAACACTTGCAGAACCATTCATTCCGGCAAACACCCTTGCAAATACAAACATGATGGAAGTTTTCGTTTACGGAAACGATGACCGCATCTGCGTTACAACAAGACTTGATAACCTTGGAAAGGGTGCGTCAGGTGCTGCGGTACAGAGCCTTAACATCATGATGGGTATTGATGAAACAACAGGGCTAGTATAATCAAGAAAAAGCATTGTGTAGTAGTGTTGATGAACACTCCCATCAGGAACCTTCATCTGCTCCGACGGATGGGCGTACATGGTATTTGACTCGTTTCACTCGCACGCCCAAAGTCTTCGCAATGAAGAACCCTGATTCCGTGTTCATCAACTGTTTACATGTTTTTCAGATTAGACAAGAAAAGACGAGAAAATTGTTTTCTGTCATTGCGAGGCATGAAATGCCGTGGCAATCCATAGTTTACTAATACAAGGATAATATTATGAATCCATTTGAAATGATGAAAAATCTTGGCGGTCTTCAGAACCAGCTTAAGGAAGCACAGGAAAAACTTGGTGCACTCAGGGCAACAGGTTCTTCCGGCGGAAACATGGTCAATGTCACCGTCAACGGAAAATTCGAAATGGTGGACATTAAGCTTGATCCAATCTGCGTAGACAACCGCGATGTTCCAATGCTTCAGGATTTGATTCTTGCTGCACATCACGCCGCAGTAGAAGCCATGCAGGACAAGATGAAGTCAGAACTTGGTCCTATGCTTGGCGGCATGAACATTCCTGGTCTTTAATAAAAAGGTATTTACAAAATGAATGCACTCGACGAACTTACAGAAAGCTTTTCTCATCTTCCAGGCATCGGAAAAAAATCTGCAGCCAGAATTGCCAACAGCCTTCTAAAGGCCGACAGCTATTTCATGGCTCGTTTTGCGGAGCAGATTAAAACTTTGCAGGAAAAGATAAAGCCCTGTTCAGTTTGCGGTGCATGGACGGAAGAAGACCCTTGTCCAATATGTTCGGATGTTACCCGTGACCGTAGCATCATCTGTGTTGTTGAACAGCCTCAGGATGCCGCAACAATTGAAAGCAGCCATGAATTCCACGGGCTGTTCCATGTTCTTGGCGGCGTAATTTCTCCTCTTGAAGGAATGACCCCGGATAAGCTCCGCATAAGTTCCCTTGTGGACCGCGTAAAGGCAGAGCCTGTAAAGGAAGTTATCCTTGCGACAAATCCTACTGTTGAAGGCGACACTACGGCCCTGTATATCCAGCGCATTCTTTCAGAAACAGGTGTTACCGTTACTCGCCTTGCTTCTGGTCTTCCTGTTGGCGGCGACCTTGAATATGCCGACCGCCTTACTTTGGCCCGAAGTTTTAGAGGAAGAACGCAGATTTAGTTTGCTGCTGCTACTGCTGTAAGGGCGATAAGACCTCCGATGATGGCACCAGTTGCAAGGGATTTGCCGTCAAGATTTACCGATACTGGCTTTGTTTCAACTGTCTTAACGACTGTAGTCTTTGGTGCAGGCTTTACTACTTCCACCTTCTTTACAACTGTTGTTGGATTTGTAGTTGTCTTTACCTCAACCTTCTGCACTACAGGTGCTGGCTTTGGTGGTTCCTTCTTTGCCACTGGTGCTGGTTTTGCGGTAGGCTTTGGACCGTGCTTTGCCACATGTCTCTTCTTGTTTTCGTTTGGTCTCTTCTTTGAAACTTCTTTCTTAGGTTCTGCCTTCTTGTTGTTTGAGGCAACCTTCTTTGGTTCTTCCTTAACAGTCTTTGTTGTAGTGGTTGTTGTCACTGTTGTGGTTGTCTCAGTCTTGCTCTGTGTTGTCTTGTTACCATTTGCAGGCTTTGCAAATGCCGATGCTGCTCCGAATGCGATTACTGTTGCGATTGCTATTGTCTTTACTGTTGTTTTCATAGTTTTCTCCTTGAATTGCAGGTGTTGGATTTGTTTTGTTTTTCCCTGCTCTTCATCTTTATGATTTAACTATACATCAACAACATGGCGGTGTATTTAGAGGACACTTAGAATAAAATTAAAGGTTTTTAAGAATAAGATTGTTTATCTAGAGATTTTTTGATTTAATTTTAAAAAAGATACAGGGAACAACAGAGCATTAGGAATATAGTGTTTTCTGAAATTAAAAAATGAGGTAGCAGATGAAAAGAATTTTTATAACTGCCGTATTGTTGACTTTAGCCTTTCATGTTTTTGGCCAGCCAAAACTTGAATTGAATAAAAATTATGTCACTACGGACAACCTTCGCCTTAGAAATCCTTATGGTGAAAAAGTAGTTCTTGTTGTATTGAATAAGGGAACAAAAGTTAAAATCACCAGTATCTCAAAGGAAAAGGAAATCATTGATGGCATCGACAGTAACTGGGTGACTGTTGAAGTTCAGGAAGGTGCTTCTGACAAGGATGGCAATCCGTTAAAGGTTGGTGTTGTCGGAAAATGTTTTGGAGGATATTTGAAAGAAACTTCAGCACCAAGCAGGAAGCCTGATTTTGGTGGTGGAAACGGAACTTTTATTTCCGAAAAGAAAGACGGAGGTTTTTCCATTGTCGTAAGAAAGCATAATCAGAATGTAAGGCTTGGTGAGATGACAAGGGATTTTAATATTTATTCAGATGTAAAAAAATCCCAGGTGCTGGCTACTGTAACTTTGGATGACAAAATAGAAGTAAAGGAAATTTGGGTTGCCAGAGATTTGAAGGATAATAATAAATCGGTATGGATGAAGTCTTCTTACAAAGGTACGGAAGGTTTTGTTGATACAGGAAGTTCCTGGGAGCCTTATGAAAATGGAGCCTGGGAAATTCTTGAGAGGATCCAAGTTGGAAATAAAGTTTGGATTGCTCGAAAAGTTCAGCAGGTTTTATGCGTCTATTCAAAAGATGGCTTTGTTGAAGTAAGGGATAAGCCTGGAAAGACAGGTACTGTTGTTATAGGAAAATTGAGGTCGAGCTATTCAAATGAAAGTGGTCCGGAGAACATTCAGACAGAAGCAATTACTGAAGAGAATGAGGAAGGTACAAGGTATCCATGGGTAAGAATTACTCTGAACGGAAAATCTGGTTGGGTTGAAGGAAGATACCTGAGTGCTGAACGAGGTGGACCAACTTACTATATTCCTGATGACTGGATTCAGTTTCATTTAGGAGACTTGCCTTAAAAAACAGGAGCGTACGCACAGCAAAAGATGTTGCTCCAATTGTTGGCTGTTAAGTGTTTTCTGCGGGAACAAAAGCACAGACAAGCTCCGCATAAGTTCCCTTGTGGACCGCGTAAAGGCAGAGCCTGTAAAGGAAGTTATCCTTGCAACAAATCCTACCGTTGAAGGCGACACTACAGCCCTTTACATTCAGCGTATCCTTTCTGAAACTGGCGTAACAGTTACCCGCCTTGCATCAGGCCTTCCTGTTGGCGGCGACCTTGAATATGCCGACCGCCTTACTTTGGCTCGAAGCTTCCGCGGAAGGACGCAGTTTTAAAGTCTGTCTCAAACAGATTTTCCCGCTTTCATTTCTTGGGAGTTTTTCATAATGGATGTATTTTTGAGGAATGAAAACGGGAGAGATTCCGTCAAAAGCTGAATTGGGCAGAGATGATGGAAGATCTTTTCCTGATATGTGAGCCACAACAAATTTCTTTGAGTTTTTTTCTTCAACACTGATTTCACATTCTTCGATACTGGAAACCTGAAGCAGCCGCTTTTTGATTTCACAGGCATTTATTTTTTCACCAAGAATGTTCAGCTGATCGTCGGAACGGCCGTTAAGATACAGAAGTCCATCTTTCAGATAACCTTTGTCCTTTGTGTCATAGTAACCTGAAATGCCGCATACTGAAAAAGGCGAGTCCACAAGGATGTTTCCTTCTTGTGAAAATTTTACCTTTATGGAATCGAATATTTTTCCTACACAGTTTTCGTGGGCAGGTTTTTCATTCAGCACATTATAGGACACATAATTTACTTCAGAAGAACCGTAGTAGAGAATTATCTTTGCATTGGGAAAGCAAAAGCGGGTCATCTCAAAAAGTTTTTCGCTTATGAACTGTGAGCCGCAGATTATTGTCCTGATGTTTTCAAACCTGTTTCCATGGCGGGCAAGGTGCAGAAGTTTGTCTGGAATCAGGTAGATGGTGTCGATTCTGTTTTTTAGGATCTCATCTGCCCAGACTTCGGCGCGGAATGAAGATGCGCAATGCAGGAATGCTCCATTTTCCACCGCTTCATAGGCAATGTTCAGATTGCCGGTGAATGCAAGACTTCCGTGGATGAAAATTCTTGAGTTTGAATTGATTGAAAAAAGTTCATCCTGCTCCGGGAAAAAATCAGTCCAGCTTCTTTTTGTCCTGAAATATAATTTTGGTTTTCCTGTCGTTCCTGATGAGGCGACTGCAAAATCTGCTTCCTTTGGTATTTCCACGGCTTCAATGATTGAATCGTCAAGCTTCCGTGGTGCGATGATAGGAATGCATGACCCAAGTCTCGATGTAAATTCCTTCAACTGAAGTTCAGGTTTGTCCTGATGAATCAGATGCAGATGTTTCATTTTATCCTCTCAAGAAGAATGGCACTTGCAATTCCGCCTGCCGCAGGAACCGCCGCTATTCCGTAGTGCTCGTCAAAATGTTCAAGGGCCTTCATCAGGTGGAGAACGACTATGGCACCGGACGCTCCGTATGGATGGCCGTAAGCAAGGGCGCCTCCGAAAGCATTGGACGGCTTGGAAAATCTTTTTTTGTACAGAAGATCAAGGCAAGCGAAGGCCTGGTTGTAATCTATTCTGTCGATTTCGCTTTCATTGACTTCAGATTTTTCAATGAGCTTTTCCATTGCTATGATCATGCTTTCAGGACTCAAAAACCGCGGGCCTCCAACTGTAATTGCATGGCGGATTTTAAAAAGAGGACCATCGGATTTTTTCGCGATATTTTCATCCGCAACCGTAACGAATGCCGCACCGTCGTTGAAAAGACAGCTGGTGGCGGCGTTTATCATTCCGTCTGGAAGAACAGGCGCAAGTCTTTCAATGAATTTTTTGGAAATTGAATTTCTTATTCCTTCGTCTTTTTCAAGGCCAAAAACCGGAAGCGCAAGAGACTTGATCAGTTCCACGGATTTTGCAGCCTTCTCATGACTTTCAACAGCGGGAAAAATTAAATCGTCTGATGTAAATCCGTGCCTTCTGCATGTTTCGTCTGCGCTCATTATCATTGAATCTTCGCAGAAGGTTTCCGGAATGAACTGGGCGGAAACATAGGAATTGTCTGCTTTGCTCGGGTCATGGTTCGGGTGGTTTCTGTTGTATGAACGCACGCAGCAGGTTGAAGCACTTTCTACTCCTCCGCAAATCACCACGGAATTGAGGTTGGATTTGATTCGGGCGTATCCCGTCATTATGCCTTCAAGACCTGATGCGCACTGTGCATCTATTGTGATTCCCGGAATGTCGTCACCAAGTCCTGCCTTGAGAAGGGCAAGCCGTGCAAGGTTTCCACCTCCGCTTGTGCAGTTTCCTGCTATTACCATTTCTGGTGCTATTCCCTGTGTGATGATTTTATGGTTCAATGCCTTTAAAACTTCTGCCGCAAGGTCTTCTGCCGGAATGTTTTTGTATGCCTTGTTCTTCAGTCCTATGAAAGTCCTAAGTCCGTTTATTATGAATGCGTCTGCCATTTTTGCGGTTGGATTTTTCCAGTTAAAACTCTTCTATTCCAAGACCAAGCTCTTCAAGCATTTCAAGGTCTTCCTTGTTTGTGCTTCCTTCTACTGTAAGAAAGTCTCCGCTGATGAGGGCATTTGCACCGCTAAGGAATGCATCGCGTCCGTTTTCGCCAAGGGATTTTCTTCCTGCTGCACAACGGATGAACTGTGACGGCATTATGAAGCGGAATACTGCGATGGTTTTCAATGCTTCTTCCTTTGAAATCTTTTCGATGTTTTCAAGGGGTGTTCCTGGAATCGGGTTCAGGATGTTTACAGGTACAGACTGAACTTCAAGATCGCGGATTGTCATGGCAAGGTCGATTCTGTCTTCGATGGTTTCTCCCATGCCGATGATTCCGCCGGAACAGATTTCAAGGCCTGCTTTTTTTGCGTTCCTTATGGTTTCGATTCTGTCTTCGTAGGTATGTGTCGTGCAGATTTTGGGAAAATAGTTTTTGCTTGTCTCAACGTTGTGATGGTATCTTACGACACCCGCTTCCTTAAGCTGAACCATCTGTTCGTAGGAGATGATTCCGTGGGAAGCGCAAAGCAAAAGTTTTCCGTTTGTAGTCTTTAAGATTTCCCTGTAGCATTCAAGTGCCTGGTCGAATTCCTGTCCCTTGAGTCCAACGCCGCTTGTTACAAGTGAAAGGCGTGAAACTCTGTTTTCAATTGCTTTCTTGCACTGTGGAATAGCGTCTTCTGGTTTTATCATCGGGTGACTGGTGCAGCTGGTTTTCCAGTGGGCACTCTGTGCGCAGTACTTGCAGTTTTCTCCGCATTTTCCCTGACGTGCGCTTATGATGGAACATACGCTTGTTGTTGCAGGTGCACATGCAAGCCTTATTTCGTTGGCAGCCTTTGCAAGTTCTTCCAGCGGCTGGTCAAAAAGTGCCAAAGCCTCTGCTTTTGTAATCTTGTAGTTTTCCTTGATGATTTTTTCTTTAATCTCGTTAATCATAGTTTCCTCTGTTTAGAATTGCTTTTCGTTTTGTTTCTGCCTTGAATATTAGGCATGATAAAAGTGCTTCCATTTCCGAAAGCAGAATGTTTGTGGCCGAAACAAGATTCTTCTTTTTAGGGCCTCGTGCCATTGATGCAAGGTGAACTTTGTCCCATGTTTCGAATACCAAAGGGATGAAATTTATGGCAAGGGAGATGAGCAATGCACCGTGCATTTTTTTTACAGGTGGAATCACTTTTGCAAAGGCGTTTTCAATCTGTTCAAGACTGTCCTGGATCTGTGCGCTGGAAGTGGTTTCAAAAATCACCTGACAGGCAAAAGCCGTAATGAATAGTCGTGCGGTGTAAAGGATTCCCCAGATAAAACCTTCTTTGTTGAATGAAAATTCTGGAAAGAAATTGAACATCCTTAAAACCGTTACAAAAGCCCCAAGGATAAATACATAGGGCAAAGATTTTATGGTAGTCCAGTTTCCGCAGGCAAGGAAAAACAGCAATAATGAAAATGCAAGGCAGCCTGGCAGCTTGATATGCTCGTAAGTTGTTTCCTTAAAGCAGAAAATGCAGAATGAAAACATTATGAGGATTTTTATAAGGGACGGAATCCTGTGCAGAACTGATGTTCTGTTTTTGTATGAAAATAATGCTACAGCCATAGAAGGTCTTCCAGTTTCATTCCGTCTTTAAGCGGATTTCTGATGCTCCACTGCTCAAGATCGAGTTTTAATCCTTCTGTTGGAATTCCATCAAAACGGATTTTGCCTTTATCAAGGACGATGAACCTGTCTGCAAGGGCAAGGATTTTTTCAAGTTCGTGCGTAAGGACAACAACGGTTTTGCCTTCGTCTTTTAGCTGCTTTAAAATTCCGCAGGTCTTTTTGATTCCAGGCCAGTCAAGGTTTGCAAAGGGTTCGTCAAAAATGAAAATGCTTCTGTCCATGGCAAGAATGCCTGATACGGCAAGGCGTCTTTTTCCTCCGCCAGACATGGTTCTTGCGGCAGCCGATTTTTTGTAAAGCAATCCAGTTGCTTCCAGAGACTGAACGATTTTTTCTTTCAGTGCTTCTTTTTTATATCCTGAATTTTTTGCGCCAAAGGCAACATCTTCTTCACAGGTTTCACCGAGTATCTGTGCGTCTGCATCCTGGAAAACAAGGCCAGCCTGACTGCTGGTTTCAATTGTACCCTTTGTTGGTGAATCAAGTTTGGCAATCAGTGACATGAGAACGCTTTTTCCCGAACCGTTGGAGCCTGCAATTACTGCAAAGCTTCCTTCTTCAATGGAAAAACTTACATCTTCCAGTGCAGTTGTTTTGTCGGGAAAAGTCTTTGTTACATTTTTGATTTCTATTGCTTTCATTTAATAGTTGAACAGTCTTTCTGAATTTCTTTGTAAGTGGAACCATAAGGATCAACTTGATCGTATTTCCTGGAATGAAAGGAAGGACAACAAGTGGAATGCTTTCAGCAACGGTCTTGTGGGTGATGTGTGTGAATCCGATGATTCCCATGGTAAAGCAGATTATGGTTGCAATCAGTGCTGCGATTGAAATCAGGATGTACTGCTTTAGGTTTGAATGTTCCTTGTTTTTGTTGAGCAGAATATGAAGTAAAAGTCCGCTTACCAAAGCGGCAAGAAAATATCCGTAAAGGAAGCCGCAGGTTGGATGGGATGTAAGGATGTGGAATCCTGCCTTCCCAGAAAATACTGGAAGCCCCATTGAACCGAGAAGAAGGAAAACTGCAACTGCAATTGCTCCGTAGACAGGGCCAAGAATAAGTCCGCTTAACATTGACATCATGTCCTGAAGTACGATTGGAATTCCACCTGGAAGAGGTATGATGAGGAAACTGCCAGCGGAAATCAATGCTGCAAAAAGTGCACTGAGAACAAGTCCTTTAAATTTTGAGTTCATTTAGTTTTTCTCCTGATTTTATGAAATTTATGGTGCATGGTGGAAACGATTTTTCCTGACCGTTGCATTCTGTTACAGCCCATCCGTAGGAATTGATTCCCTTGAACAGGTAAGTTTTTTCTGAATCCTTTACCTTAAAACTTTTGTCTATGTCAGGGCAAAATAGGTTCCATTGCTTTTCAAGGTCGCTGTTGTTTTCTTTTGCCAGCTGCAATTCAGTTTCAAGGTTGCCTATGATTTCCTTAAGCAGATCCTTTCGCAAAATCTTTTTGTCCCCGTCAAAAATGTAATCGGTTCCGCTAAGTTTTGGTTTTGCAGAAAGGTTTAGCCCAAGTCCAAGATTGATCCAGTTGGTAAAGGATCCAGTGGAACTCAAGTCGTCAAGAATTCCTCCTGCTTTTCCCTTTTCCGTCCAGATGTCGTTTGGCCAGCGGACATATATTTTTCTTCCGCTAGCATCCTGTAGGGCTTTTGCCGCCGCTATCTGGCATGCCATTACAAACCTGTGGCTTTCTGCAAGCGAAATTGTTTCCTTTGAAACTATGGTGCAGGCAAGGCTTCCCTTTGTTGTGGTCCATTTGTGGTCTGCGTGGCCCTGTCCCTTGTTCTGAATGTCGGCTGTGATTACTTTAAGTTCTCCTGCATTGCATTCCTCTGCTGCAATGCGGCCCTGAATCATTGTTGAGTCTGTTTCCGCAAAATGAGAAAAGGATGATTCCCCCATGCCGAATTCCCATGGGTAAAGGCTGTCTGCTAAATCTTCTGAAAGCTGATATCCGTTTCTTGCAGAGTCTATTTTGTATCCTGAAAGCTGAAGTGACTGAACTGCCTTCCAGACTGCAACGCGGGAAACTCCGGTTTCTTTTGCCAGTGTGTCCCCGTTAATTGGAGAGGAAGCGGTTCTTAAAATCTGAAGGATCTGGGATTTTGTAGACTGCTTTTTGTTAACCATAGATATATGTAGGTTAACGAATTTTCCTGTTTTTGGTCAAGTTGTCGGACGAGATGATTTTATCGCGCTTTCTTTTCCCCCAATGCCAATGAAATTGTCCCTTTTGTTGTAAAGAACGGTAATTTTGGATAAAATTGTAAATTATGGTAATAGCTTCAATTGATATGAAAGACGGACACGTTGTCCAGTTGAAAAATGGCAAGGATCTTGTTCTTCAGCGTGATGATGCTGATGCTTTGATCAGTGACTTCAACAAGTATGGCGAAGTCGCAATTATCGACCTTGACCAGGCATTGAGAAATACAGATGCAAAAGGCAATACACCAAATACTGAACTTTTAAAGTCACTCCTTAGAAAGGGGAATGTTCGCGTTGGCGGTGGAATCCGCGATGTAAAGAAGGCAAAGGAATTGATTTCCCTTGGTGCAGAAAAGGTTATCGTTGGTTCGGCAGCCTGGAATGCAGACCGCAAGGCAGAAAACGATCCTATCCTTAATGTTGCTTTCCTTGAAGAGCTTGTTGCAGCAGTGGGCAAGCAGCGCGTGATCATTTCTGTAGATGCAATCAACGGAAAGATTGCACTCAAGGGTTGGACAGAAACAGCAAACATTTCCCTTATTGAAGGTGCAAAGGAAGCAGAAAAATATGCTTCGGAACTTCTTTTTACTTGTGTTGAAAAAGAAGGCTGCATGCAGGGAACAGACATGGACATGTGCCGTCAGCTCCGTGAAGCAGTAAAATGCCGTGTTGTTGCAGCAGGCGGTGTAAACGGCCTTGAACAGATTGCAGAACTTGAAAAGCTTGGATGTGATGTTCAGCTTGGCATGGCACTCTACACAGGCGTTGTTTCCCTCAAAGACAGCTTCATGGCTTGCCTTGACTGGGAAAAGACAAACGGAATGATTCCTGTAATTGCTCAGAGCGTTAACGGAGAAGTCCTCATGATGGGATTTTCAAACAGGGAAGCAATTGCAAAGACTTTTGATACGGGAAAACTCACTTTCTTCAGCCGCACAAGAAATGTGCTCTGGACAAAAGGTGAAACAAGCGGACACTTCCTTGAAGTTGTAAAGATGCGCGTGGACTGCGACAGGGACACAATCCTTGCTACAGTTATTCCTCACGGTGGTGCATGCCACACAGGAAGCTTCACCTGCTTTGGTGCAGAACCTGATGAAAGAAGTTCCATGGAACGCCTCTATGCAACAATTTCAGAACGCTTTGCAAATCCTCGTCCAGGTAGCTACACTGCAACTCTCAACGATAAGCGTGTTCGCGAAAAGGTTGAGGAAGAAGCTGAAGAAATCTGTGAGGCTGAAGGTAAGGATGAAGTCATCTGGGAAGCCGCAGATCTGCTTTACTTTGTAAGCGTCCTCATGTACAAGGAAGGCGTTACATGGCAGGACGTTTACAACGAACTTGACCGACGCCACAAGAAATGAGTTGAACTAGAGAGGGGATAGATCAATGAAGTTTTACAGCACCCGCGACACTGAAAATAAAGCGGGTTTCAAGAAGGCTGTGCTCGATTGCATGCCTTCTGACGGCGGCTTGTATGTTCCATATGACATGATGGACTTACGCCGCTGGATTCTTTACGCAGATGAAAATACATCATTCTCGTCCCTTGCAGGTTCTCTTACATCTGCAATGGTGAACGATGAATTCAGCCCGATTATTTGTGAAACAATAGCAACCCGTGCCTTTAAGAAAGACCCTGTCTTCAGGCAGCTTGATGAAAATCTTTTTTATCTTGAGCTTTATAATGGCGATACGGGAACTTTCAAGGACTATGGCGTTTCATATCTTACAGCAGCCTTGGAAACAATCCTTCAGCTGGATGGTGAAAAGGCAATTCTTCTTGACGCAACTACAGGTGAACTTGGAGCCTGCATGGCAAAGGCCATAAGGGATAAAAAACTCCTTAAGTCCGTGCTTGTCAGTCCTAAGGGATGCCTCCGTGGAATCGAGGAAAGTGATTTTGTCTGGAACGGCGGAAATATTTTCCCTGTGGAAGTGGACGGAACCATCGAGGACTGCCGCAATCTGGTCCGCAAGATTTTTGCAAACCGCGAACTGGTGGAAAAATATCACCTTACTGTTGCAAATACGGCAAACATCGGAAGGCTTTTGCCACAGGCATTCTTCTATACTTACGCATTCAGCAGACTTAAGAAGAAAGTAAACGGTGACATCTACTATGCATTCTCTGCAGGCAACTACGGAAACCTTATTTCCGGACTTTACGGATGGAGGTTTGCCTTGCCTGTAAACGGATTCATCGTGCCTTCCACTCCAACGCTTACTCAGGATGCATCTGGAAACTGCATGGTAACGGACAGCATCGTTCCCCTAAAGGACAGAATTGCCGCTGATCCTGCAAGTCCTTCCAACATCGAACGATTGGAACAGGTGTTCAATGCAAACTCGCTTATGATAAGAAGTTTTGTTTTCCCTGCTACGGTTTCAGAACAGGATATGGATGAAGCCTGCAAAGAGCTTTTCATAAAGTATAAGGTTTATGCCGATGGAGAAACTTCTGCTGCCTATGCCGCTGCAAAAAAGCGTGCCGATGTCATTGAAGACGGTGACGGTGCAGTTGTACTTGTTGCCCGTGAAGACCCTTCGGTTGACGAAAAGTTCATCATGCACAATCTTGGGGAATGCCCGAATAAAAATGTTTCGGTTTCACAGGCCTTTAAACCGGTTAATGTCGGAAAGCCTTGCCTGGTGCCAGGTGATGTGGATTCCTTGGTTTCAATATTGAGCTCACTTAATCTAAGAAGAATGTTTTAAAAAGGTTTGTTGAATAAAAGAAACAGGCTGTCAGCAAAGTGAAGTGCAATTCATTTTGCCGGCAGCCTGTTTCTTTCAATTATTTTTTCTTTTTGGTTGCTTTTTTAGATGCTCCAGCTTTTTTTGTTGCGGTCTTCTTTTCAGCAGCCTTTTTTACAGCAGTCGCCTTTACAGCGGTGGTTTTCTTTGCCACAGGTTTCTTTACGGCTGCTTTCTTTTCTGCAGTTGCCTTTTTTGAAGCTGCATCTTTTTTAGGTGATGCTTTTGATGCAGGAACCTTTTTAGATGCTTCAGCTTTTTTGG
>JAUNCR010000002.1:13369-60321 GCA_030526505.1 Spirochaetales bacterium | reverse complement strand
TAGTCTTTTTTACCGTAGCCTTTTTTACCGAGGTTGTCTTCTTTTCGGTTGCGGTTTTCTTTTCTGCTTTTACAGACTTTTTCTCTGTTGCGGCTTTTTTAGTTGCGGCAGCCTTTTTAGTGGCTGTTGTTTTCTTTTCGACTGTAGTTTTCTTTGCTGCAGCAGCTTTCTTTACCGTAGTTTTCTTTTCTTCTGCCGATTTTTTTGCGACAGTTTTCTTCTCTGTTTTCACTGTCTTTTTTTCAGCAGCTTTCTTTGCCGGTGTTTTCTTGGTTTCCTCTGCAGAAGTTTTCTTCTCAGTTGCCTTCTTTTCAGCTACTTTTTTAGCAGCAGGTTTCTTTGCAGCTGTCTTGCGTTTCTTTTCAGCAGGCATTAAAGCTTCTACAAAGAGTTGGCATTTGTATTCTGCCTTTTCTTTTGCTGCGTTGAGGGTTCTGTAAAGGTCGTAAACCTGTTCGCGAAGGATTCTTGATGCGAGCATTGAATTTACTGCAAGGGCATACCACAAGGTTGCTTCCATTTTTTCTTTATTGAACCAAATTGTTCCGTCGTATTCGTTTGCACCGCAAAGAAGGAATGAATCCTTGCCTTCTGCAATGAGTTTTGCGGCTTCGTAGGCAGACTTAGCGAATTCGGATGTACTAAGGCTCAACTTGTTGATTTTTGAACAGAGGAAGATTCTGCTGAATACATTTCTCATTTCCCAGTCTTTTTCTGCAAAGTCTGTTCTTGCAATAAGGTCAGAAAGTTTTCTGTTGAATCCCCATTTTGCAAGATTGTCTGCACCTGCATTTGAAACGGCTGCAAAAGAAACAAGAATTTCTGCACAGTATCTGTTTGTTTCAAATCCGCGGTAGATGTCGTTTTCAAGGGTTGCCTTTACTGCACTCTTCTTTCCTGAAGATTTCTGTGCTGCCTCGAATATCTTGTAGAGGTATTCAACCTGCTTGATGAACTCTGCAAATTTCTTTGCAGGTGTAAGTTCCGCAGATTTTGCCTTTGCAGGCTTCTTTTTTGCCACGGCCTTTTTCTTAGGGTCTGCTGCAGCTTCTTTTTCTGCAAGGGCAAGGGTTTCTTCCTTTGCCTGCTGGATGAATTTTTCTTCCATCTCGTAGTAAGCAAGGGCGGCGTTTTCAGATTCCTTGAGAAGGTTCTTGATGTTTACCTTTTTCTTTGAACCCTTTGCCTTTGTTGTTTTAGCATCAGTTTCAGCCGGAGCAAATACATCGTGGATGTTTGTAAGGAGATCAACCGAAAGGAATTTTTCAAGTTCTGCATATAGTTCCTTGTAGCGGTATTCCTGCCATGCAATTTCAAGGTCTTCTGTTCCACCACCGTTAAGAAGTTCATAGAGCTTTGCATACTTTCCTTCTGCATTGTCTACAACCTGGCGAACATCAGTGAATACCTGTGCTTCAAATCCCTTGAGCATTACGAACATTCCGTTGTTCATAAGTTCGTCCGATTTGCGGATGAACCAAAGTCCCGATCTCTGTTCATGGAGGACTACATAGTGGTTGTATCCGTAAGTCAAGCCGAGTCCTTCACCGAGGCTGCGTGTAACCATCTTCTTGTCGTCGTCACCGCTTCCGGTTTTTACAGCATATTCGCAAGACTGCTTGATCCAGCCCTGTGCACTGTCGTACTTATTGTTGTAGAAAACGATTGTTCCTTCGTCGCCCACAAAGTTTGAATAGGCAAAAACATTTTCATTTACGCTGCCATTGTTCCAAACGTCGTAGAAAAGGAAGTTTTCAACCTGTGCAAAAAGATAGCGCTTGTGCATGATAGGGAAGATGAGGGCGCGATGTCCGTTCATCAATCCTTCGTCAACCTGTTCGTCTTTGTATGCACGGGTATATTCCATTCCGTATTTTTCTTCGTAGCCTTCAAGCTGACCGTGACCGAACATTGGAAGACCTGGCATTGTGATCATCAAAGTACAAACGCCAAAGTATTTGTCTCCGCGTCCAAACTGGGCAACTGCAGTTTCTTCGTCAGGATTGTTCATGAAGTTTACATAGCGCTTGAGGATCTGTGGGTCAAACTTGATTGTGTTCTTTACTGTATCGCGGTACTTCTGGTTTTCTTCCTTCTTGAGCATGTTCATGAAGGCTGAATTGTATACGCGGTGCATTCCCAAAGTTCTTGTAAAGTATCCTTCCATCATCCAGAAAGCTTCTGCAAGCAAAAGGGTGTCAGGAATTTCCTGGGCACAGCGATCAACAACTTCGCGCCAGAATTCGTTTGGAATGCGGTTTTCAAATTCATCGTTTGAAAGGGCATAGCGGCTGCGGCTGTAAATGTCTCCGCCGTGTCCTGGCTGTGGATACCAGAGGCGCCTGATGTGTTTCTTTGCAAGAACCATTGCGGCGTCAAAACGGATGATAGGGAAGTTTCTTGCAACATTAAGGATCTGCTGCATTACGGCTTCACGTGCCACAGGGTTCAGGTAGTCGATCTGAGCTGTGTCGTTCCAAGGCATGCCTGTACCGTCGTTTCCGTGGTAGATGTATGTGACATCGCCTGTAAAGTTATCAACGCGCTTGAAACAAACTGCACAGTCATTCTTGCTGTAGTAGTGGTCTTCAAGGTAAATGCTTACCCTGCCGTCGTGGCTAAGGTTTTCACCGTTGAAAGTATAGCTTGGACTTGGACAGTCCTTTGTCGTGATGAAGTAGTCAGGATGTTCTGTAACCCAGTCGCCGTCCATACCAGTGTGGTTTGGAACCATGTCGGAAGCAAGACGAATTCCCCTCTGCCAGCAGCGCCAGCGGAGGTTTTCCAATGCAGGCCATCCACCAAGGTTTCCTGCAATTTCATAGTTCAAAAGTGAATATGCGGAAGAAGCAGCTTCCGGATTTCCGTTGATCTGCTTGATTCTTTTGGATGCGTTTGAGCGTTCCCAAAGACCGATGAGCCAAAGTCCTGTAAAACCTGCGTCGCGGAGTGCATCAAGTTCTTCATCAGGAATCTGATCAAGACGAGAAATTTCCCTATCGTATTTTTTTGAAAGCTGGTAGAGCCATACAAGAACGGTCTTTGCCATGAGGATAACCTTAGGCATCCATTCGCGGTCAGGGCTGAACCTTTCGTATTCTTTCATCAAATCGTTGTCGTCAAAGTTGTAGGCGTCCATGGAAACTTCACCGCCGTTGGTAGGGTGCCATGCTGCCTTTTCTTCTTCCGTGATTGTATCGATGCCTTCAAGAAGCTTAAGGATCCATTCGCCCAAAATTAGTGTCCAGTTGCTGCGGATGTAATCAAGCTGTCCCTTAAGTGAAGTTGGGGAAGCGATTACAGGTTCCTTGAGCATGTTGATGAGGGTGTTGTTTTTTGGACCGAATACAGGCTGAGTTTCAAAGAAAGCCTTTATCTGAATCCAAGCCTTCATGTAGTTCTTGTTGACCTTAAGCTTTTCGTCGTCAAAGAGAATTGCAAATGGGTGGAAGGCTGGGTTTTCGTTTGCAAGGTGAAGGAGAATCATTTCCTCAAGAACCTGTTCGCGGTTGCTTCTTTCTCTCTGTGCACCTTCGTCCCAGCAGGTTTCTTCAAGGAATTTTTCAGAAGTTGTAAAACCCTGGTAAACAGGAGCAGGTGGAAATTCTTCCATAAATTCAAGGAGAAGCTTGTCCATCTCTTCAATTCCGAGGCTTCTGTCCAAATCAGAAAGAATGTTTTTAAAAGCATCAGGAGCTTTGTCTCTGCGGAAAAGCATGCAGACATGATGGAAGATTTCGTCGATGAGTCCCATGGCATTAAGGTTGCCAGCAGAAACCTTGTTTTCGTTCTGTCCTCGTTTTTCAAAAACTTCGTTCAGCAAAGTCTGAAATTTCTGAACTGCCTTAAAGTCTGCAAATATTGCGTTGCCGGAAGATGCAAAAAGAGTCTGGTCAAAATTGCATTCCTGCCTTAGTTTTCTGTTGATGTGAAATTCGTTGATGGAGATTTTCATTCTATTATTCCTCCTGTCCGTCATGTGTTTCTACTATTGTTTTTATTTTGTTAATGAGTCCCTTGTTCTCTGACATCTCTTCAATTGTCACAGGAATTCTGTAAGTCCAGTTGAAGGTGTTTACGCTGCCAGGAATGTTGATTCTCTCTTCGTCTTCATTTTCAAGATAGAAGCAGTGTTCAAGGAAAAGGTAGTCCTGCAGAGGATTGATGAGGAGGGCACTCTTGCATGAAGCAAGGGAGCGCAAAATGAATTCCGCAATCTCTGGAGTGAATGCTGAATTTCCGTCAGGCTTGCTTTCGCTTTCAACTGAATTGATGAAAGCCCAGACGCTGTCCTTTTCCTGATTCCACCACTGGCGCAAAGTCGAGCTGTCGTGAACCGAAGTTGTTGCAACGCTGAGTTCAGGATAGTCTGCAAAAGGAATGTATGGCTGTCCTGGTTTTTCCCATTCACGGGTCCAGCGGATTACCTTGAGGGAAAGGATATCAAGTTTCTTAAGGACTTCAGGCATTACGGCAAGGTTAACGCCAAGGTCTTCTGCACAAGGAATCATGTCGCTTGCGTGAACGATGGCAGAAAGGGTTGTTGTAGCCTGCTTTCCCCAGAGCTTGTTTTCCTTTACTTCTGTCTCTTCAAAAAGAGTCTTGAGTTTTTCCTGTTCTTCCCATGAAAGGGTTTTCCAGGCAGTTGAATTTTCAAAAGTGTAAACCTTGATGAAGCGGTCTTTCTTTATCTGGATGAGGGAACGGTCGCGCCATTTTTCTGCAAGGGCATTTTTAACGGCATTGTTCTTTCCTTCATCATCAAAGAAATTCATGGCGTAGATTTCCTTGTCGCCATCGATTTCCTTTTTGAAAGTCCAGAGCTCTTCCGTCTTAACGCGGTCGCAAACCTTTTCAAGAACTGCGGTTGCTTCGTCGTGGTTCCAAGTGATGCTTTCGATGACACCAGTCGGAATGTGAGGTTCTGAAATCCATTTGATTCTGTCGTCGTCAAAACCAAGTTCGTTCAAAGTCTTGCGTGTAAAGTCTGCATATGGAATTGTGTGTCCAAGATATGCTGTGGTTTCGTTTTCCTTGCTTGCCCAAATTCTGAAGAAACCAAGGATGTGGTCGATGCGGAATGCGTCGTAGTACTGTGCGCTTGTCTTGATCCTGTCTTTCCACCAGGTGAATTCGTCTGCTTCAAGACGGTCCCAGTCGTAGGTTGGGAATCCCCAGTTCTGTCCCATTGGGTTTCCGCCGTCTGGAGGAGAACCTGCACGGAGTTCCTGCCTGAAGAATTCAGGATAAGTCCAGCAGTCAACGCTGTCTTCGTTCATAAGGATAGGGATGTCTCCCTTGAGGATGATCTTTTTTGCGCGGAGGCTTTCCGCTCCTTCCTTAAACTGTTCCGAAGCACGGAGCTGACACCATACAAAGAAATTGTGACTGGACTTCTTTGCCTTGTTCTGCCACTTGAGCTTTATCTGGTCGTAGGAAAGTTTCTGAACGCTTTCATCCCAACTCTTCCATGAAGCCTGCATGTTTTCGTCCTTGATGTTCTTGAAAACTGCATAAGGGATGATCCACTGGTTTGCGCGTACAAACTTTGCAAGCTCCTTGTTCAGCTTGTCTGCTTCCGCTTCATCCTTTGCATTCTTCTTTTCCATGTAATTAAAGAGAAGATGGAGGAGTTTTGTCTTTTCTCCAAGGACTGCATCGTAATCGAACCTTTTCTTGTAGACAAATTCCTTTTCAAAAGCCTTGTATGCCGTTGCAAACGCCTTGTTTCCCTTCATTGCGGCTGCAAATTCAGGAAGGGCATTTATTCTGATGAAAAGTGGATGGAGTGCAAAAGCCGAAAGCCCGGAATATGGAGAAGACTGGGTTCCAGTATCGTTTACAGGCAAAAGCTGAACGATTGAAAATCCTGCTTTTTCGCAGAATTCTGCCAGATCCTTAAGCGCAAGAAAATCACCGCATGAAGGACAATCCTTTGTATAAAGTGCTGAAAGTGGAACTACAATACCTGTTCTTTTTTTCATAATTTAAGCCTATTTCAATGTTTGGGATGTGATAAAATCCGAATTTATACGGAATTTCCTATATAGATTATATCACAGAATAAGTGATTTACAATTTAATTCAGTTGCCGTGGTACAAAGCGAAAATTCTGCGACTTTTACAATATAAAAACTGAATTTCCTTTTCTTTTGGAGCAAAAATTTCTATCTATAAGGTATGTTTCGGTGCTGGAAGATTTTCTGTACGGTTTTTGTTTTACTCATTGTTGGCGGAATTAATGATTTTGCCAGAACGGATGATTATGACAATGGCTCTGCAGTGATTTTTGATAACATCGGGTCTTCTGCAACGGTGGATGTTTATGCAGGGAATTGCATCTCCGTGGCTAAGAATCTGCATGCATTTTACCCGCTGTTTTTTATAGGAACAAAATCCTTTTGCTCCAAAACTGCCGTAATTTTAAAGACTGAAAGGAAAACTTCCGCTGAAAATATTTTTCGGAACAAATATCTAAGGTCTCTTCTTTTAAAAAGTTCAGTCATATAAATCCGGAACTGCTTTCCGCTTTTTCAAATCAAATTTTTATTTCAAATTGAGTCTCAGAAATCAGTTGCGTTTTTTTCAGCAACAGGAGTAATCATGAAATTATTCATTGAAATTATCGTACCGCTTATATTCTTGATAGTTGGATTCGGCATGCTCGTAAAGGGTGCCGACATATTTGTTGATGGCAGTTCAAAGATTGCAAGGAAACTTGGAGTGTCCCAGCTGTTTGTAGCCCTTACCATAGTTGCCATGGGTACCAGCATTCCTGAAACGGCAGTAAGTCTTTTTGCGGCGCTTCAGGGGAATGAAGAACTTGCCTTGGGTAATATTGTAGGAACAAACATTCTGAACATCATGCTCATCCTGGGTTTTACCGCTGTGCTGACTCCCCTTGCGGTTTCAAGGTCTACAGTAAAATATGAAATGCCCATCATGATTTTTACGGCAATTGCATTCACTTTTCTTGGTCTTGGAATCAATCTGTTTACCGGTGAGAAAAAGATTGTTGACGGAATGTTTACCCGTGCAGACGGAATCATTCTTCTTGTATTATTTGCCCTTTATCTTTTTTATCTTTTCAGGCTTGCAAAAAAGAGCAGAACGGAAGAAGAAGGCCTTGTTGCCTATGAAAGCAAAATAAGTTGGCCTCTGCTGATCCTTATTTCTGTCGTAGGTCTTGCATTGATAATAATCGGAAGCGACATGGTGGTAAAAGGAGCAACCCGCATTGCAGAGGAAATCGGAATATCCCAGAGGATTATAGGCCTTACAGTTGTTGCCTTTGGAACTTCCCTGCCTGAACTTGCAACATCCGTTACTGCGGCAATAAAAAAGCACCACGATCTTGCAGTCGGCAACATTGTTGGAAGCAACATCTACAACATGCTTTTCATCGGTGGAATTACCGCTGTCATAAAACCAGTTCCTTACAGTGCTAGTTTCTGGCTGGATAGCCTGGTCTGTGCGGGAGCTTCGGTTTTACTTTTGCTTTTAATTCTATTCAATAGAAGAAAGATGTTGACCCGTTTTTCGGGAGCCTTGATGATGTGCCTGTATTGTGTGTATCTGACAGGACTTTGCATATAAAATGAAACTGCGAATCTTCAGATGGTGCTTTTGCCGTCTGGAGATTTGCAATCATTCGTACCATCTGTCTCTATGCTTTTCCGCTGACGGAAGCCTTACGGTTTCGCAAAGGTATGGAGTCATGTAGTTAAGGCCTTTTTCATCTGCAGTTTTAGTGAACCTTAGGACGGAGTCATCCCAGCCGTTGGAACTCAATACGATTGCCCCCCAATGAACGGGCACCGTTGTTTTTGCACCAAGTTCCATTGCTTCCTGAACCGTTTCTTCTGGAAAAGAGTGAATCATAGGCCACCGCTTGTTGTACTGGCCGCATTCCATTATGGCAAGGTCAAAGTCTCCGAATTTTTCGTGGAGTTTCTTGAAGTGTTCTCCGTAACCAGAATCTCCGCTGTAAAAAATCTGGTGGTGGTCGTCCTTGAAAACATAACCGCACCAAAGAGTCTGGTTTCTGCCCGTAATCCATCTGCCGCTAAAATGCTGTGCTGGAGCAGCCGTGATTTTAAGTCCGTCTTCATTAACTTCTTCCCACCATGCAAGGTTTGTGATCTTTTCATTCTTCACTTTCCATTTTTTCAGATGGGTTTCCACTCCAAGGGGAACTATGTATTTCTTTACCTTGCAGTCGATTTTCTTTATGACTTTGTAGTCAAGGTGATCGTAGTGGTCGTGGGACAAAATGAGAATGTCGATTTCTGGCAGGTCATCAATGCCGATGGAAGGCTCTGTGAATTTTTTAGGTCCTGCCCAGCTTACTGGAGAAATCCTTTCCGTAAAAACAGGGTCGATGAGAATGTTCTTTCCGTGCATCTGAATAAGGAAGCTTGAGTGTCCGAACCAAGTGAAGGAAAAATCTTCTGGGGAAGGGGAACTTATGAAGTTTGGAATTCTAACTGGCAAATGGGAAGACCCCTCTGGCCTTACAGGTTTTGTGGACATTCTCAGGGGATCATCATCCTGTGCCTTGTTCATCAGTATTGTTTCCTTTTCATTATGAAACTGTTTGCCGTCAAAGTTTTCTGCCCGTTGCAAATAGTCTTTTCTGTCAGCTTTGGATGGTTTCCCCCCGACTCCAGGAAGAAATGGAATGGCTGTAATTTCAAATGCAGTAAAGGCGGCAAATATCGAAAGGTACAATAGAATCTTCATGGTTTGATTATAAATCTTAAGCAGAGAATAAAAAAGGCTGTCCAGTGATGGAAACGTGCATCATTGGACAGCCTTGTTGTTGCTGCTGTTTTTAGTTGGCTCTTCTTACAGAAGTGTAGTATTCTTCCGTTGTTTTCATAGTCATAAATGGTGTTGTTTTCATCGTAAAGAGGGGTTGCCGAGTCTGGAATTTCGTTGTCCTTGAACCTGAAAGAATTGATGTCCATTTCCTGATCAAAGATTACATGAATGGTAGCTGTAGAAATTGAAGTCGAAGAAGGGTTTGTTTTCAGCAACTGTAGGACGGCTGGCACATTTTGGGACAATCATCAATCCACTTGAAATGTTCTTGATGTGTGCCACTGTTTCTAAAGCTTTTGGATCATCAAATTCAATGGCGTTGGCGTTCCGTTCTGATAAGCCTGCCAGCCTAAGAAAACATATTCTTTATTTGGGTCAAACCTGAGGTCTATTGCATCGTTCTGTTTCTTATAGACATTCTGATTGGGACTTACTGTACCTGTTCCTGATTCAGATTTGATCTGGATTTCCACTGCTGAAGAATTTGCATAGGCAATCTTGTTTTCAACCTCTTCCTTTAATTTTGCCCCTTCCAGGAAGTTGGAACAGCTAAAGAAAAGGAATGCAGATAGACTGGTGAAAAGAATGAATTTCGTTTTGTTAAACATATGATACTCATACTTTATTGTAATGCATTCATTATATGAAAGGTTTCCGTGTATTTAAAGGATAAAGGACTGTTTGTTTTAAAATTAAAATGGACGATATTTTGAGACAAAGTTTGTTTTTTCTTGTTATAATATGGAAAATTTTTAAGTTCTAAAAGTTTATGGAAGGGTTTATGAAAAAAGTTCTTGCATTTGCTTCCTCTGTTTTGTTGAGTTTTTCTGTTTTTGCAGCAGATGTCTCTTTGCGTGTTACACCTGGTGTAATCATGCCTTCTGATAATTATGAAATCGGGTTTATGGGAATTGCCCAGACAGACCTGGATCTCTTTGGTTTCTTGACCCTTGGTGCAGAAGGTCTCTTTACAAGCGTAAAACCTGAAGGATTGACTGATTCCCTTACTGTTGTTGGTGGAGGCCTTGGGGTTGGTGCATATTACTTTCCTTTGAGCCGACTTTATGTTGGTGCAGGCGGAAGCTACGGAATATACAGTTTTTCTACAAAGATTGACGGCGTGGCAAAAAAGGCAAGCGATGTTTATTACAGGGCTTACGGTGAAATGGGATTCCGTTTTTCTCCAACCCTTACAGTCAATGCAGTTGGCGGTTACAATTCTTTCAATATCTCTGACAACGATCCTCTGGTAAAGGGAATGTTTGCCGGTATTGGCACAAGGATTACATTGTCTACAGACAAGCATTCTTCGGGCGGTTTCAGCGTTTCCCTCAAGCAGGATGAACCGGCCTTTCCTATCTACATGAGCGCATATAGAAACTTCCCTCTCGGAATGCTTACAATCCGCAATACTGAAGGTGCTGATGTAAGTGACGTTCATGTTTCCTTCAGGGCTGGAAAGTATACTTCCTCTACCTACGAATCGGCACACTTCAATAAGATCAGAAAATACAAGTCTGTTGAAGTTCCTCTTCTTGCAGACTTCAGCCAGGAAATCCTCAGGTTCAGTGAAAACGGAAAAATTCTCGGTGAAGTCGTAATCGAATACAATTTCCTCGGTTCAAAGAGAGAAAGCGTTCACAGCGTTGTCTTTGATGTTTACAACAGAAATGCCTTCGTTTGGGCTGATCCTGCTGCCATGGCTTCCTTCATTTCTCCTGATACTCCTGAAATTCAGGAATTTGCAAAGTATGTTGCAGGTTTTGCAAGAAATAATTTCAAGACTGGCATCAACAGAAACCTTGTTATTGCAGCGCACATGGCAGAAGCCGTAAGACTTTCAAAACTTTCAATCGAAACAGACGAATCTTCCCCTTATGCGGAATATCATAGAAACATGAATGTTGATAACATCAAGTATCCTCTCCAGACAATGAACATGATGGGCGGTGACCTTGATGAACTTGGAATCCTTCTTGCCAGCTGTCTTGAAAGTGTTGGGGTTGGAACTGGATTCATCCCTCTCGATGACGACATGATCATTCTCGTAGATATGGGAATCAAGCCATCCGGAGCAGGAAACAACTTTACTGACATTTCCGGTCTCATCGTGGATTCTGAGAAGGTATATTTCGGAATGTCCATCAAGAGCCTCCACAAGGGATTTACAAAATCAAGAAAGGACGCTTTCGATTCAATCAAGAAAATTCTTTCTGACAGTGAAGCCCTCCTTGAATTCTATGACACACATTCTCTCTGGGAAGTTTATTCTCCTTCTGTCTATACGGGTTCTACAGGTATCTTTACAAGACCGTCCCAGAATCAGATTGAAAAAGCTGCCGTTGCTGCCGTTGACGAATATCTTAATACAGAAATTGAAGGCGTTATCGTTAACGCAAGAAGAACTGGAGATCCAAACAAAATCGGTATGGCTCTTGTTAGGGTTGGCCGTTATTCAGAAGCCAAGAATGAATTTGCAAAGTCAAATACAATTCAGGCAATGAACAACCTTGCCAATGTTTATCTCCTTGAAAAGAACTTCAATGCTGCAAAGGCACAGTTTGAAAAAGTACTCGCCAAAGACCCTGAAAACAAAACGGCAAAGAAGGGTATAGAGAAGTGTAAGTCATTCTAAGTGAAGGATTGAAGATGAAAAAGTTAATATGTTTGTTGTCCTTTGCATTTTCTCTTTCCTCTGTTTGGGCTGATGTAAGCTTCAAGACTTTGCTGGGCGTGTATCTTCCTCAGAATTCCCAGATGGATTCTGCCATGGAATTGGGAATCGGATTTGAATATTCTCCTTGGACCGTAAGAAAGCAGGACAGCGTTTTCTTTTCTGCTGAAGGCGGTTATGGATTGCTCAAGGCTCCAGGTGTAAGTGATTTCAACTATGTAACAGGTGCCTTGGGTGCAGGTTATGAATTTGTTCCTTTCGACAGATTTTCATTTGCACTTCAGGGATCCTTCGGATTGTGGTCTATTCCTGAAAGCGGAGGAAACGATTTTTCCGGGGCTTCAGGAATCCTCTATGAATTTAAGGGAACCGGTTATTTCAAGGCATCCTCTGCTTTTTCAATCGGTGCATATTTGGGATACAAATCCTTCAGCTATTCTCCGGAACCATTCCTTACAACCATCAATGGTGGAATTGGAGTAAGGTACAACTTCTCAAGAGGTGTTTTCGGAAGAAGTAGGATTGAACCTCAGTATACTGCTTTTGAACCTGTGTTCCCTGTTTTCTACAGTCAATACAACGACATTCCTTTTGGAAAAGTAATTTTCAAGAATACTGAAAAGAACAAGATTACGGATGTTGATATTTCCATCTTCATTGAAAAGTTCATGGCAACTCCTCATGTTGCAGCCCATTACGATGAAGTGGATGTCGGACAGAATTTTGAAGCTGACATTACAGCCTTCCTTAACGAAAGTATCCTTAACCAGATTATTCCATCTCCATCTGATGCAAAAATCATCGTAAGCTATTATTCTCTTGGAAGCCGAATGGAATTAATTCAGAATGTTGAACTTCAGACTCTTGGAAGAAACAACATGTCTTGGGATGAGGATGAACGTGCCGCAGCTTTTGTAAGCGGTAAAGATGCCGCAGCAAATAAGTTTGCAAACATCGTAAGGATTCTTCTTAGGGACAGAGTAGACTTTACTGCAAGAAACAGAAATGAGCTTTACGCAAAGGCAATGTTTGCAGCTCTCAAGGCATATGGCCTCAACTACGTTGTTGATCCGTCGTCTGCCTTTACCGACAACAGCGGTTCAAGTTCCATCGACTTCCTTCAGTTTCCATATCAGACAATCCTTTATCACGGTGGCGACTGTGACGACCTTACGATCCTCAACTGTTCGCTTCTTGAAGCATTGGGAGTTGAAACTGCATTCATTACTGTTCCTGGCCATATCTATATGGCTTATGATTCAGGTTATGCAGTTTCTGAAGCCGGCAAGGTTGCAGACGGAATGTACATAATTCAGAATGACAAGGTATGGATTCCTGTTGAAATCACCCTCTGTCAGGACAGTTATGCTCTTTCTAAGTCTACAGGCTTTAAAGAATGGAAAAAATATCCTAATGATGCTAAACTTATTCCATTAAAGGAAGCTTGGAAGATGTACAGACCTGTAAGTATTCCAGAATCTGACGTGGATTTCGAAATTCCGTCAAAAGAAAAAATATTAAGATACTTTTAATCAGTAAGGAGTTTTATATGAAAAGATTTTTAATTACTGTAGCAGTTCTTCTTTCTGCAGGTTTTCTTTTTGCTGAAAATTACACTGTAAAGTCAGTAACTGGAAAAGCAACTGTTCAGACTGGTTCTGACAAGTGGACAGAACTTTCTGAAGGAAAGACAGTTACATCTGCAAATGTAATCAACACAAGCTTGAATTCACTTCTCGTTCTCACAGATGCAAACGGAAAGGAAATCAAGATTAAGGCCAACCAGAAGGGAACAGTTGATATCCTCGTTAATGCAGCATTGAATCCATCAGTTGGAATCAAGAAGTCAAAGATTACAACTGGTGCTGTAGCTGGTGCAACAACAGGAACAACAAAGGGTACAGCAACAGCTTCGAGCCGTGCCAGTGAAGCAAAAGAAGATATAGACTGGGATGAATAAGTCACACTATATAGTAGTATGTTTTCTTTGTGCACTTATCCCGCTTTTTTCGGATAAGTGTTACAAGAAAACATTCGAAACACTGGACAGAAAGGCCTGCGACATTTATCAGAGGGTTTTGCCTTCTACAAAGCACAACAAAAATGTTGTCATGATAAATGTCGATGATGCATCAGTTGAAAAAATCGGCAACTGGCCTTTCTCTAGAGATGTTTATGCAAAGATGCTGGAAAATCTTAAGGATGAAGAAATCCATTCCTTGATTTTCGATTTGAGCTTCCTTGATAAAAGTCCTGCAAAAGTTGATGAGAATTATGTAACCAACATCCTTCCGTCATACATTCAGAGTTACCTTGATAATGCGGTTGCCCTCATCGGTGATGTAGTTTCAAAGGATCCAAAAAAAGCCCAATCACAGTTTGAAGAAATCCTCGAACAGGCAAAGAACAACATCCTTATTTCTACTTCATATGTAATCAGACCTTTGGACGGTATCTTTTCAGATTCCATAAAGAAAAACGGAAATGCCTTCCTGAACTTTACAATGACTGAAGGTGCAGGTGGTGTTCCTGTTGATTTTTCCACTGAATATGTTTCCCTGAAAAAAGTTACTGCAATCAAGGATGACAAGACTCCGGAATATCCTTCCATTACTCCATCCCTTTCCATGTTTGTTAACAATGCTGTTGGAAGTGGATTTGTAAATGCAGATCCTGACAGGGACGGTTACATCCGCAGAGTTCACCTTGTGGCAAAATACAATGGGGAATATTACGGCCAGTTGGTTTTTGTTCCTATCCTCAGGTATTACGGAAATCCTTCTGTTGTAGTAACAAACAATAAGATTGTTTTGAAGGATGCAAAATTTCCTGACGGTTCAGTAAAGGACATCACCATTCCTCGTGATAAAGACGGAAGCGTAATCCTCAAGTTTTCAAAAGAAAAGTATGTGAAGTACAATTCCATTTCTCTTTGGAACATTTACCGCTTGAGTCTTCTTGAAGAACAGATGAACGACATGCTCTATCAGATGGAAGATGCAGGTTTGTTCTCTCTTCTTAGCGACCTTTCTCCTATAGAGACAATGTCTGCCATGAAGTACATCAGGGAAGAACTTTCTAATGGTGAAGATGCTTCAAACGGAATTACATATTCTTCTTACCTTGAGATCTTAGCAAATATTTTGAATCGCTGAAATCTTCTTTGAATTCAGATTATGAAGCCGTAGTTCTTTCACAGGTTGAAGGTGACGATGAACTTACTGAATTCGTAAAGGAAACTTTTGAAAATGCACGCGCCATCTACAAGGAATTATATGATTCTGTAGAAGCTGTTCGTGAAAAACTCAAGGGTGCCCTTTGCATTGTAGGTACAAATGCTACAAGTACAACGGATTATGGCCTTACCCTTTATGAAGAACATTATCCAAACCTTGGCGTTCACTATACCCTTGCAAATCAGCTCATTTCTCTGGATTTCCTGAATGAAGGTTCTCCAAAGGTTAGTGTTGTTTATGCAATGATTCTTTCGTTGGTAATCATGCTGGTAACAACCAACATGAAGGGAACTTTAAGAAAAGTTATTCTGGGATTTTTCATTTCTCTGTTCAGCATTATCTCTACTCTTTGTGTTTTTGTTGTTACAAGAAAATACTACGGCGTAGTGATTCCTCTTTCGGCTTCCCTTGTAACATTCATTTACTTTACGGTTACGGGATTCCTCTCTGAATCAAAGGGAAAGAAATTCATTACCAATGCTTTTGGTCAGTGTCTTTCAAAGGAAGTAGTTAAGGAAATCGTTGAACATCCTGAAAGCTTTAAGCTTGGTGGTCAGAAACTTGAAATGACTGCCATCTTTACGGACATTCAGAAGTTCTCTTCTTTCAGCGAGCTTCTTTCTGCAAGCCAGCTTGTTGCCCTCTTGAACTATTACCTTACTGAAATGTCTGACATCATCATGTCGGAAAGAGGTACTGTAGATAAGTACGAGGGAGATGCCATCATCGCTTTGGTTGGTGCTCCTATAAAGATGGATGATCATGCAGAACATGCAGTGCGTGCTGCTTTGAAAATGAAGCAGACAGAAATCCTTATCAACGAAAGCATCAGAAATTACAGTGGCAAGGAAAAGCCCGAAGACATGGATCAGGATCTTTATGATGCATTCAAGATCATGATTGCAAATGACAAGACAATCTTTACAAGGATCGGCATCAACTCTGGCGAGATGATTGCAGGTTACATGGGTAGTGAAAACAAAAAGAACTACACCATGATGGGTAATAACGTTAACCTTGCAAGCCGTCTTGAAGGTGTAAACAAGCAGTATTCTACAGGTGGAATCCTTATCAGCGAATCTACAAGGAAACTTCTTGGTGATGAATTCCTTGTTCGCCGTCTTGACCGTGTTCAGGTTGTCAATGTTAAGACTCCAATCCAGCTTTATGAACCTCTTGGAATAAAGAGTGATGCTGCTCCGGAATTGCTCCAGTATATTGACGAATGGGAAAGGTCAATGGATTTCTTTGTTGCAGGAGACTATCCGAGGGCTCTTGAAGCCTTCCTGAAACTCAGCGGAAAGAAACCGGATGACAAGGTTGCAAAATACTACATAGGCCTTGTTTCCAACTTCTTTGCCAAGGGAAAGTATCCTGTAGAGCAGGATGGTGTTGGGGTTGATTACAATCCTGAATTGAAGGCATTCAGATTGCTTTCCAAGTAAAATAAAAACAATGAATAAATGAAGAAGGCTGCCCGGAAGTGGAGGTTGAGCTTGTCGAAACCACCGCTTTTGGACAGCCTTTTTTTGAACCATGTCATTGCGAGGAGACTCAGTCGACGAAGCAATACATATGCCAGTTAGCAAAACTAGCTGCAATGGATTGCTTCGCCCGTTCCGGGCTCGCAATGACGTGAAATGAAATCTACATGATTTCCTGAATGAGCTTAAGAACCTTCTTTGGGCAAGATGTTACGCATGTTCCACATGAATCGCACTTTGTGTAGTCAATTTTTGGAATTCCGCTTGAAACATCGATTGCACCCTGAGGGCACTTCTTTGCACAGATTCCGCACTTGAAGCATCCAACCGAACAGTCCTTTGTAATCTGAGGCTTGTTGTCGTTGTGGCAAGAACACAAGGCAACAGGTCCCTTGATTGAAACATCCTGCAATGTGAAGAGGTGCTTTGAACATGCCTTAACGCATTTTCCGCAGCCAACGCACTTTTCCTTGTTTACCTTAGGAAGTCCGTCTTCGCCCATTGTGATGGCGCCGAATGGACATGCAGCTTCACAGTCACCGTATCCGATACAACCAAAAGCACACGATTTTGTACCGTTAACGGCAAGATTTGCAGCCTTACATGTCTTTACGCCATTGTAGATTCCCTTGTCCTTTGCGCATTCTTTTGATCCCTGGCACAAGAGGAGGGCAGCTTTCTTTGCAGAAGAACCGCCTTCTACACCCATGATCTTTGAAATTGCATCTGCACATGCGGCACCGCCTGCAACACATCCAGTTACGGGAGCATCGCCGCAAGCAACTGCAGCTGCAAAAGCGTCACATCCTGCGTATCCACATCCACCGCAGTTTGCACCTGAAAGCACTTCACGGATTGCTGCAACCTTTGGATCTGTTTCCACTGCAAATATTTTCTTAAAGAGGCCAAGAAGAACTCCAAGAAGGAATCCGATTACAAGGGCCACGATAATTGTAAAGATTACTGTATTCATTATAACAACCCCTTGAAGCCCATGAATGCGAGTGAAAGCAAGCCAGCTGCAACATAGAGAATTGGTGTTCCCTGGAATGCTGCAGGAATGTTTGCAATCTTCATTCTGCTTCTAACGCCAGACATGATTACCATTGAAAGGAGGAATCCAGCTGCAGCCCCTAGAGCGTACACGATGCTCTGGATGTAGTTGAAGTCCTTTCCAATGCAGTTGATTGTTACACCGAGAACGGCACAGTTTGTTGTGATCAATGCAAGGTAAACACCCATGCTTGAATAGAGTCCTGGAGCCGATTTCTTAAGGTAGAATTCTACAAGCTGAACCAAAGATGCGATTACAAGGATGAAGAAAAGTGTCTGAAGGAACTGGAGTCCAAGAGGAACCATTACAAACTGGTAGAGAGGCCAGGTAACTGCTGTTGCAAGAAGAATGACGAAGCTTGTTGCAAGACCCATGCCTGCAGCCTTTCCGGTTTCGGAAGTCATACCGATGAAAGGACAGATGGCAAGGTACTGGATGAATACAACATTGTCTACGATTGCCGATTTAATAAAAAGCTTGAGAAGTTCCATTAGTTTGCCTCCTTCTTTTTGTTCTTGAAGAACTGAACCAGAGCGCCAAGGAAACCGAATACCATGAATCCGCCTGGGGCAGAGTTGAGGATTCCGATTCTGTAAGCTTCAGGAATTACTTCAATCTTGAGGGCTGTACCTGCAAGCAAAGTTCCGCCGCCAAGGAATTCCCTGGCAAATGAAATGAGGAACATAACCATTGTGTAGCCGATTCCCATTCCAAGGGCATCAAGAATTGAATTGCCTGTGTTGTTCTTTGAAGCAAATGCTTCTACGCGTCCCATGATGATGCAGTTTACAACGATGAGCGGAAGGAAAACTCCCAGGGCATCGTAAAGGGATTCAACATAAGCCTGAAGAACCAGCTGAACGATTGTTGTAAAAGCCGCAATGATGATGATGAAGATTGGAAGGCGAATTGCAGAAGGAATTCCCTTTCTGAAAATTGAGATTACGATTTCGCTCATGAGAAGAACGAAAGTCATGCTCATGCCCATTCCAAGTCCGTTGAAAATGCTTGTTGTAACACCAAGTGAAGAACAGAGACCGATGTTCAAAACAAGAAGTGGATTTTCCTTAAGAAATCCGTTTGTAAAAATTGAAAGCTGCTTGTTCATTAGTTTGCGCCTCCTTCAAAAAGCTTGAACATTGATTTTGTTCCTTCTTCGATCAAAGCTGCTGCTCCAACAGAAGTGATTGTTGCACCTGAAATTGCGTCAAAGTTTTCGCCTGCCTTAAGTCCGCCCTTTGCATTTACGCCTTCAAACTGTCCGTAGAAAGTCTTTCCGTTTGGAAGCTTGAATGTTGGGTCGTTGGCCTTAAGACCGAATCCAGGTGAGTCTGAAAGTTCAAGGAACTGAACGCCTGTAATTGTTCCGTCTGTCTTCATGCCGACCATTACGGTTCCGCGGTCATAGGTTGGTCCGTTGATCTGTGCAACAGCACCCACTGTTGATCCGTCTTTCTTTGCAGCATATACGCTCAAAACCTTGATTGAAGAACTTGTGCTCTGTGCAAAGTTTTCTACAGGTTCAAAGTTGTCTGCGTCTGCCATTACAACTTTCATTGCTTCGTTTGCCTTTGCAATTTTGTTTGCGGCAATCTTTACTGAAGTTACATTGTTTACAAGTGCAAGGACAGTACAGCTTGCTGCGGCAAAGAGTGCAAGAACAAGACCGAGCTTGATCATTTCAAGTGAAGAATTTTTATTGCTCATTTAGATTCCTCCTTGCGTTCAACTGCATTTGCAACATCGAATTCCTGAACCTTGTTTGCAGGTTCCGGTCTTCTGTTGCCCTTCTTTCCGTAACCGTACATTCTGCGTGTAAGGTTGTTGAGGAATGGAGTAAAGCAGTTCATGATGAGGATGCTGAACATTACACCTTCTGGATATCCGCCGAGTTTTCTGATGAGGAATGTGATGAGACCACAGCCAAATCCGAATACAAGTCTTCCGTAGCCTGTGAGAGGGGAAGTTGCATAGTCTGTTACCATGAATGTTGCGCCGAACAAAAGTCCACCTGTCAAAAGTGCAAGAACCACATCTCCGCCAGAAACGAGTGTGCAGAGTGCTGTTGTTGCAACCATTGCAACCGGTGCGCGCCAGTCGATGATGTGTGTAGAGAAAAGGAAAAGGAAAGAAATGAGGATGAGGAGAATAGAAGTTTCTCCGATACATCCTGCCCTGTTTCCAAGGAAGTACTGCATGTAAAGGTCAGGTGTTGCCGTAACTGCGCCGTTCTTGATCTGGCTAAGGATTGTTGCGCCTGACACTGCATCGATTTCTGGGTTGAACCAGCAGGCACCCATGGCAGCAGGGAAACTGATGAACATGAATGCGCGGCCTGTGAGGGCTGGGTTGAATACGTTTGATCCGATTCCGCCAAAAAGTCCCTTTGCGATGACCATTGCAACAAGGGCTCCAAGAACAACCATCCAAACTGGTGTTGTTGATGGAATTACGAGGGCAAGAAGGATTCCCGAAACTACAGCCGAAAGGTTATTGATGCGGATCTTCTGTTTTGTGATTTTCTGGTAGAGTCCTTCAAAAGCAACGCATGATGCCACTGACACAAGGATGCGTACGAGGGCAGCAAGGCCAAAGAACATTACACCTGCAATGCATTCAGGAAGCATTGAGATGATTACCATAAGCATTACTTTCTGTGTTGAAAGTCCTTCTGTAAAGTGAGGGCTTGAAGAAAGGTAGATTTTGTTTTCGCTCATTTTGCACCTCCGTTTGCAGCCTTTGCAGCTTCTGCCTTTGCGCGTTCTGCAGCCATCTGCTCGCGAACAAGGGCCTTACCCATTCTGATTCTCTGAACCAGGCGGACATTTGCAGGACAAACATAGGCGCAGCAACCGCATTCGATGCAGTCCATAAGGCCGTAGCGCTTTGCCTTTGCAACATTGTCTGCCTTAAGCTCGCGAACCATAAGGGCTGGGCTCAATCTCATGGCACATGTGCTGATACAGGCACCGCAGCTGATGCATGGATCTTCGTCCACAAGGTAAGTTTCCTTTGCTGTAAGGAAAGTGATTCCGCTTGTACCCTTTGCTACAGGGAAGTCTGCTGAAGGCATTGCGAATCCCATCATAGGACCGCCAGAAATGATCTTTGCAGTTTCGCCTTCCTTGAGTGTGAACTGGGCGTCTTCTCCCATAAGGTCCGAAACCAAAGTTCCAACTGGAACCTTAAGGTTGCATGGCTTTGCTACTGCACCGCCGGAAATTGTGAGTGCGCGTTCAATGAGTGGCATTCCAAGACGGAAAGCATCGCTGATCGCACAAACTGTTCCAACGTTGCTGATGATGCAGCCTGCATCTGCTGGCAGTTTTCCCGATGGAATTTCAACTCCAAGGCAAGCTGATACGATAAACTTTTCAGATCCCTGAGGGAACTTTGTCTTAACAAGCATTACCTTCATGTCATCGCCGTAACCTTTTTCGTTGATGACCTTGTCCAGCATTGGCTTGATGTATGCTTTATTGTCTTCGAGGGCAATGATTCCGTAGGCACCAACAGTCTGCAATATGATTGCAAGGCCGTCGATGAGCTTTTCTGGTGTTTCCTGCATTGTGCGTTCGTCGCATGTAAGGTAAGGCTCACATTCGGCGGCGTTTACAAGAACGTACTCGATTTCCTTGTCCTCAGGAGGATTCAACTTAACGTGGGTAGGGAAGGATGCTCCGCCCATACCTACAATGCCCGCTTCCTTAATGCGTTCAAGGGCTTCTTCGTGAGTGCATTTGAACGGATCGAGTGGAGGCATGAATTCTGTTCTGTCGCTGTCGTCGCTTTCAATGACGATGCATGGAACAGACATGTTGCCTGTAACCAGGCAGTTTGCGATTTTCTTGACTTTTCCGGCAATGGATGCGTGTACCGGAGCCGACATGAATTTGTCGCTTGCAGCAATTTTCTGTCCTTTTGCTACAAGGTCACCGACTTTAACGAGGGGAGTGTTAGGTGCTCCACCCATGGTAACAGGAATTGTAACCGTCTTGGACTTAGGGAAAGCAGCAGTGATAGGACACTTGTTGCTCAGTTCCTTCATCTCTTCCGGATGAATTCCACCTTTAAATGTGTGTGCTTTCATAACTAACCATTTTAATGTTAATTGGTGAATTTAGCAAATAAGAGTTAATAACTATAGAAGAAAATGTGGCTTGAGATGCAAAAAAAAGGCCTGCGGAACAGAGGTTTTGTTCCGCAGGCCTTTGGCTTGGTCAGACTTTTACATCTGACAGAGATTCTTTGCCGTTAAACACTCTAGTTAATCTGCACCAACTTAACATTGTCGAGGAATACATCGTGTTCCTTTGTGATGTTCTTGTCGATTGTACCGAGGGAGAATGTAAGGATTACATCGCTGTCATCGTCGTAAGCCATTTCGAAGTCCTGTGTGAATGTCTGCTTGCTTGTTGTAAGTTCGCATGTAGGGGCTTCGTTGTATGCTGTCCAGTCTTCCGAACCGTGTCTCTGCTTCCAGAGGGCACCGTCTCTCTGACATGCATACTTCATCATTCTTGGAAGTGTTGACCATGCATCAAATGAAAGGCGGTACTTCTTTCCCTTCATGAGTGGAATCTTCTTCTGCATGAGCTGAATCTTCCAGTCAACATCCTTTGTGTCCTTGATTGTAATCTGTGCAACCTGCTTTTCCTGGTCTACAGAAAGTTCGCAAGAGTTTGTATCGTACTTGTAGAATTCCCACTGCTTTGCGCTGAAGGCGAATTCTCCATTGTAGATAAGGTCAAACTTGTCTTTCTTCATGTCAGACTTCTTTACGATCTTTGCCTTGCCAAGCTTTACAAGCTTAACATTTGCAATGTTGATTGGGTCTGTTGAAGGTGTTGCACCCATGTTGAAGTCAAGTCTTGCGTTTGGATCTGTCTTGTCGTCCATTGAGAACTTGTATGAGTAGTGCTTCTTGTTTGGTGTAAGTTCTACATTTACATCGCCAAAGTAGTTCTTCCATCCTCTGTCCGGTGCGCAAAGTTTGGCCTTCATCTTTCTGTTCTTTGTAGACCATGCATCGAATGAAAGTTCGTACTGGTATCCTCTTTCGAGTGGGATGTCTGCCTGAACAAGCTGAATTGAGTAGTCGATTGTTCCAGCTTTTGATGTGTTTACAGTAATTGTGTTTCCTGCAATTGCGGCGTCGGCGGATCCACCCTGCTGTGTCATGAACATCCATTCCCTTTTATCCTTAAGGTTTTCTGGATTGAACCCACCGTTGCGGATGTAGTTTCCGGCTGCATCAGGAGCGCGGACTTCAACAACTTCTTCATGTCTTTCAACATTTTCGTTGTAGCTCTTCTTCTGGTAAACGCGAACATAGTCAACAACCATCTGTGCGTTTTCTCCGAACTTTGTATTTGCGTCTGGATATCCAGGCCAGTTTCCACCTACTGCAACATTGAGGATAAGGTAGAATGGCTGGTTGTATGGAGCAGGGTATGGTTCTTCATCGTCATAAAGCTTCTTTGTGAACCAGTCGTCGAACTTTGCCATTTCAACGCCGTCAACATAGAACTTGATGAGTCCTGGTTCCCATTCACAGGCAAATGTGTGGAATTCGTCAGCGTAGTTTCCCTTCTTGAGGAGGTATTCCTTCTGTGCCATTGTGTGTGGTTCACCGAAGTGAAGTGTTGCGTAAGTCTTGTTTACCTTGTCGCCAAGAACTTCCATGATGTCGATTTCACCGCACTTTGGCCATGAACCGTACTTGCTTTCGTCTGTTGGCATCATCCAGAATGCCGGGAGGAATCCCTTTCCTCTTGGTACCTTGAGGCGAGCTTCTGCAAGACCGTACTTGAAGTCAAACTTGTGCTGTGTATTGATTCTTCCTGATGTGAACTTGTTTCCGTTCTTTGTTTCTTCCTTGAGAGGCTGAATGATGAGGTTTCCGCCCTTGAGGTAAACATTCTTGTCAGACTTGATGTATGCCTGAAGTTCGCTGTTTACCCAACCTGGTTCGTGAAGTTCGTAGTTCCACTTGCTTTCGTCAAGTTTCTTTCCGTCAAAGTTGTCTTCAAACTTAAGTTCGTATCCTGCCTTGTTCTGTGCGTTGAGGCTGAATGCGGCAACTGCAGCGAGGGCAAGGGAAATCATTGATTTCTTTGAAAATTTCATAAATCCTCCTGATGAAATTCCAGTTTTCCTATTGTCTAAAATTGTATTATCTTAACCATAATCTTAAGGCGAAAAGCGTCGGATAACTATACTAATTTTTAGAATTCTGTCATTTTTTTACCAAAGTGTGATATAATAAAATTCATGGATAAAGATAAGGATTTGCACGAGGCCCTTTACTTTCAGACTGAAAACAACATATATCATGCCCGTTATGAAGATGAGGTTAACTTCTATTCAGCCGTAAAGAAAGGTGACTTGGAAACGGTTAAAAAACTGATGACTCCTCTTGATACGAAAGAAGGTCTTGGACAGCTTTCCAACAAGCCTGTAAACAATTTGAAATATCATTTTGTTGTTACAGTTGCCCTTGTTACCCGTTATTGTGCAGAGGCGGGAATGCCTTTTGAAACTGCCTATACTCTAAGTGACCTTTACATTCGTAACGTAGACAAATGTTCGGTGGAAGAGAGCATTACTCAGCTTCACAAGGAAATGATCTTTGACTTTACCAACAGAATGAAGAACATCCGCAATGCGGAATCAAGTCCACAGATTAAGCTTGCAAAAAAATACATCCACGAAAACATCTACAACCAGTTCTATGAGGATGAGATTGCAGACTTTGCGGGGCTTACTCCTTCATATCTTTCAACTTTGTTTAAGAAGGAAACCGGGGAAACCATAAAGAACTACATCTTGCGCGAAAAGGTTGAGGAATCAAAGAGCCTCCTTCGCTTTTCCGACAAGGCTTACATCGACATCAGCATTTCATTGAACTTCAGTTCACACTCCCACTTCATTGCAACTTTCAAGAAGTTTGTGAACATGACGCCAAAGGAATACCGAAACAAGTATTACGGCAAAAAATGGAATGAAGAATAATATTCGGGAATAAAAAAAAAGGGGATGTCCAACAAGTATGCAGAGTAACGCTCATTGAGTTTGTCGAAATGACCGCTACGCTGTTAGAGGTGGTTTCGCCAGGCTCAATCACCGTAAATCATACTTCTGGGACATCCCCTTTTTCTTTTTGGCTTAAATGGAATTAGATTCTGTGCATTTCAGTAAAAACCTTTTCATTCATAAGGTTTACTTCAACGCCAAGACTCTTTGCTTCTTCTGTCAATTCCTTTCTGGCTGTATCAATGTCAACCTTTGCGCTGTCAAAGTCAACCATCATCATCATGACGAAGTTTCCGCTTAAGATTGTCTGTGTAATATCAACAATGTTGATTGAACGGCTTGCAAGGTAAGTTGATACCTTTGCAATGATTCCGACTTTATCGCCACCAACTACAGTAATAATTGCTTTCATAATGCCTTGATTTTAGTAGAAATAGAAATCTTTATCAATTAGTTGATTGGTTTAGTCAACTACGATGCCAAGGAGCTGTGCAAGGGCGTCTGCAGTTGAAAAATGAATGGCGTGAATTCCAAGGGCTGCCGCAGCATCGCAGTTCATTTTCTTGTCGTCAATAAAAACGCAGTCTTTGGGCTGAACATTTTCTGCAGTCATGATGAGTTCCCAGAATTCAGGGTCTGGTTTTGATACTCCCATGAAGCAAGAACTGTAGGTCTGGTCAAAGTAGGAATAGTCACCGCGTTCCATGTGGTTGTGGTAATGTGCACTTATTGTGTTTGTTCCGCAGATTACACGGTTGCCTGCTTCCTTGAGTGCCTTGATGATTTTTACTGTCTTTTCATTTAGCACCGGATGGAAGAGCCAATGGAACCAGTCTGTCTTAACAGGGATTCCGCTTCTCTTGGAAAAAATTTCCCAGAATTTCTTTGTGTCTATTTCACCGTTGGAACACATTGAAAAAAGATTGGAGCGGTCCAATGTAAGGTCAGTATCAAGTCCATATTCTTTCAGAGTTTCTTCGTCTGTATTTAAAACTTCGCAGAGTTTGTTCTTAAGGTTTGCTGTTGTAGTTACAACTCCACCCATGTCAAAGATGTATAGCATGTATGTCTCCGATTAGAAAATCAATTACTGTTGATTGAAGTTACAATTTTTATCAGGTCTTCAAACTTGTCTATCTTGTCAAAGTATTTTTCAGCCTTTCCAAATCCGTAGCTTGCCCAGATGAAAGGAATCTCCGCCTGCCTGCAAGCGTCACAGTCTCCCTGTGTATCACCTACATAAATTGGGGCAGTAATGTTGTTCCTTGAGCATAAAATCTGAATGTTTTCTGACTTTGCTTTTCCGGTTCTTCCGAAACATTCAAAATCCTTGATGTATGGAGTGATGCCGGTTTTTTCCATTGTCAGTTCAATGTATCCGCTCTGGCAGTTGCTTACGATGTAAAGGTTCTGCATTGTGGAAAGTTCTTTTATTGCCTCAACAACTCCAGGGTATGTAATGTCGATGGTGTTGTTCTTGATTTCAATCTGTTCTTCCGTGCAGCAGTAGGACATGAGCTTGTCCTGGTCTTCCTTGCTTAAATTTGGCCACAAGTCCTGGGCGATCACATCCATTGTTTTCCCGAATTCCTGCTGCAGCATCTGGGCGTTTACTTTCTTTGCATCAAGGCCTGACTTTTCTATTGCCTTGTTCCATGCAACGGCAACGATTCCTGTTGTGTTCCAGATTGTTCCGTCGATGTCCAGAATTATTCCGTCTGTGTATCCTTTGTTCATAACCTTGAATATAACACAAAAATTCCAGAAAAAATACTTGACTAAACATATAAGTATATGCTTATATAATAATATGATAAATCAAGAAAATGAAGAAATGCTTGTAAATCTTGCGGAACTGTTCAAGGTGTTCGGAGATTCAACAAGGATAAAGATTCTGTATGCGCTTCTTGAAAAGGAAATGAACGTTACGGAAATCTCGGAGGCACTGAACATGACTCAGCCGGCAATAAGCCAGCAGCTTAGGATTTTGAAATCCAGCGGCCTTGTTAAGTTCAGGAAGGAAGGGAAGTCTGCGGTTTACTATCCGTCGGACGAACATGTAAAGATCATCCTTAATATAGGAATTGAGCATCTTGGAGACTGAAGTCTAAATTGATGTTATGGATTGCCACGTCGCTAACGCTCCTCGCAATGACGAGGGACGGCGGAATAAAAATAGGAGATAAATTATGAGTTGCAGTTGCTGTGAACACCATCACGAACATGGCCATGAAGAGCACGAACATGGCGAAGAAATGTCTTTGAAGAAAATAATCCTTTCTGCACTTTTGTTTGCTGCGGGAATTGTCGTTGAAAAACTTTTTGCACCTGTGGCTGGTGATAATGGCCAGATGGTCCGCGGAATCTATCTTGCGCTCTATTTTGGTTCCTACATTCTCTGCGGTCTTCCTGTAATCCGCGAAGCTATAGAGGGACTATCAAAGGGAAAGTGCTTCAGTGAATCTTTCTTAATGGCTGTAGCTACAATCGGGGCTGTCGTAATCGGCGAAACCATGGAAGCCTGTGCCGTAATGATTCTTTTTCAGCTTGGGGAATATCTTGAAGACAAGGCATCTGACAAGACAAAGGACACCATTGCAGAACTTTTGGACATCCGTCCTGACACCGCCTGTGTAATCCGCGACGGAAAGGAAGCTGTAATTGATGCCGATGATGTTGAAGTCGGTGAGACCATCATCGTAAAGCCTGGTGAGCTTGTTCCTCTCGACGGAATAATTTCAAAGGGCTCGACTATGGTTGATACGAGTGCCCTTACCGGTGAAAGCGTTCCCCGTGAAATAAATGAAGGAGAGGAAATCCTTAGCGGCTTTGTAAACGCAAGGGCTGTAATCGAAATCAAGGTAACAAAAGAATTCGGCGAAAGCACCGTTTCTAAAATCCTTGACCTCATTGAAAATGCCCAGGGGAAAAAAGCTTCGTCTGAAAAATTCATCTCCCGTTTTGCAAAGGTCTACACTCCAATCGTCTGCATCCTTGCAGTGGCTGTTGCAGTTGTTCCTCCAGCAATTCTTGGATGGGATGAAAACTTTAGGACATGGCTCTACCGTGCCTGCGAGATGCTGGTTGTTTCCTGTCCTTGCGCCCTCGTGATTTCTGTACCGCTCAGTTTCTTTGCTGGAATCGGTCGTGCAGGAAAAGACGGAATTCTTGTGAAAGGTTCAAATTATCTTGAACTTCTATCCCGTGCAAAAACAGTTGCCTTTGACAAGACCGGAACTTTGACAAAGGGTGTTTATGAAGTTACTGCCGTTGAAGTTGCGGAAGGATGTAGCCTCTCAAAGGATGAACTTGCAGCTCTTGTAACTCACGCAGAATACTACAGCGATCATCCGGTTTCAAAGTCGCTGAAGAATTTCCACTCTTGCGAAAACTGCGGAAAGCTTACTGTTGAAGAAGCGGAAGAAATCAGCGGACACGGAATCAAGTGCGTTGTCGATGGAAAAAAAGTTCTTGCGGGAAACAAAAAACTTATGCTTCTTGAAAAGGTCCGTGGCTTTGATGAAAAGTCCGAGGCTGCAAGTGATGTCGCAGGTTCAGTTGTGTATGCTGCAATTGACGGTGTGTTTGCCGGAAGGATCATCATCAGCGATGTTGTAAAGGAAAATGCAAAGGCAGCAATTGAAAAGCTTCATAAAGCCGGAATCTCAAAGGCTGTCATGCTTACAGGCGACACAAGGAACAATGCCCAGGCCATTGCTTCTTCCATCGGCATTGATGAAGTGCGTGCGGAACTTCTTCCTCAGAACAAGGTTGAAGAAATCGAAAGACTCATGGAAAACCGTAATGGTGGAACTGTAGTCTTTGTAGGAGACGGAATCAACGATGCACCAGTTCTTACAAGAAGCGATGTTGGAATCGCCATGGGTGCCATGGGAAGTGATTCCGCAATAGAGGCTGCCGACATTGTAATCATGGATGACAACATCGAGAATGTTGCGCTTGCAGTAAGGCTTGCAAAGAAAACCATGGTAAATGTCAAGCAGAACATTGGGTTCAGCATTGCGGTAAAGGTTGCAATCCTTGGATTGTGTGCAGGTGGTTTTGTGAACATGTGGCTTGCCATCTTCGGTGATGTAGGCGTGTGCCTTCTTACAATATTGAACAGCATCAGGCTGTTGAAAAAGAAATAAAAATACTACCGGTCAGTCCGAGTCTGGCAAAACCGCTAGCTAGCGTCGCTACACACTGAGCACGGCAAGGAAACTATCGTTCCGTGCTCAGTGCGTTTTTTCCAGCCTCTACATTTCCTTCAGCAGGGGAGTGGTATATTGCTTTCTTTCTGTTTTCGAAAATATCTGTCGCCTGGAAAATGAATTCTTCAAAAAAGTGTTGAAATTTCGGTTGTCTCCCGTCAAATAGCAAATGCCAGCACAGGTTTTAATATATATGAAAAGTTTTGGTCTGTCGGTTTATTTATACTGATTTTTATTGTATTATTCTCCGTTGGAGATTCAGAAATGAAAAAAAGTTTTACAGTTATTCCAATTTTAATGGCAGCTTTTGTTTTCTGTGGCTGTGATAATTTTATGGAAGGTACAGACCTAAGGAATAGAATTGCCGAAGAAATAGAGTTGGCAAATGCTCCTTTGGTTAATGTTCATTTTGAAGAAGGAAAGGGCGGCAATATAGATCCTCGTGGCAAAAAAGAAATTCAAATAAAACATAACTATGCACTTTCATATCTAAGAGATGAAGAGTACCAGTTTACACAGTGGCAGGTTTTCCTTAATGGTAAGTTACTGACAGACAATGAAAGCGATTATGTTCAGTTTGAAGATAAGTGGGACACTACTACACAAGTAAAGATTTTGCAGAATGTTTCAGGGTTAAAAATTAAACCTTTGTGTTATGAGCGCCCTGTTGTATTAAGCAGAACCCCTGTAGAAACTTCTGGAGGCAGCTACAGAGATGCCAGAGTTATTGTTAACTTTAGCCAGCCAATGGATGAATCTTCTATTTATTATAACTCGGCTGCTGAAGTTCCAGACCACGATTCAAATGGTCTTTTAGAAGTAACTGTAAATGGTGAAAGGAAAATTTACGGCTATAAAAAGAACGGGGTTTTATATTTTAAGAATATAGAAATTATAAACCTAAACACACAAGAAAATCTTCTTTCGCATTATGAAAACCCAGTATTTGAAACTCCTACAAGATTAAGTATTTCTGCAGTAAGAAATAATGAACCTCCAAAAGGTGTTCAGATTCTTGTTACTGTTTCTAAAAATATGTGTGCAAAAGGTTCAAAAGCCATTTTAAAAACAAGTGAAGTCTGGAACTACTTTTGTAACAATAATACTGATAAAGACGGCCCTGTAGTGTCATCAATTAAAATGTATAACAAAAAATTTAATGCAAATACATTTTCTGAACTTGAAGTCCCTACAATTTCTGGGAATACAGTATTAGCAGAAGACGTACAAAATATCTATCTAAACGATAACTCAATTAGAATGAATATTAATATTACTGACAGTGGTAGCGGTGTTAATAGCGGTACTATGAAGTACAGACGTATTTATGATGAAAAATATAAAAAATTAAATACTGCCGATGAAGAAATTGAATGTCCATTAATTCTAACATTCCCTATTAATAAAAATAATGCATATGTTTATAAAACCGATGCGGAACCTTTTGAGTTTAAATTTGACCATAATGACCCAGACGGTATTTACGAAGTTTATTTTGAATTTAGAGATGTAAACGGTAATTCTTCAAATTCAGAAGAAAAATTTTATGTACTAAAAGACAATACTGCTCCGGACTGTACTTATTCATTTGAATCAGCTAAAAACGCAATTACTCTAAAAAACAATTCTGGCAATGGTTCTGATATAGCAAAAGTAAATGTTACTTACAAAAATCTTACACAAACAACCAAAGATCAGAATGAATCAATCCCTTGTACATATTCAGGAGATAAATTTACTGTTTCAGGTCTCCAGAATACCAGCACTTCATTTTATGAAATGAAAATTGACGTTGAAGATTATTTTGGAAACAAAAGTTCAAAAACTATAAAAGTTCTTACTAAACCTGAAGGTCCTGCCATTTCTGAAGCTGATTTTATAAAAAAATACCCTGCAGGAAGCGATACTAATACAACGGTTAGAAGTCTTTTTAATAATTATTTCCCTGGTAAAACTAGACCTTCTACCAGTGGCAATTGTTTTGCATCTGAGTATTTACGTAAACCTTCAAATTTAACTCCACTACCTGATTTATTTAAAAACTTTTCTGTAAGATATTATCTTTACAACAGTTCAAATACAAAAATTAAGGAATTTAACTCTGCAAACGACATAAAAATTCCCGATAAAAATGTTCGTGGCACAGACAAATATTATCTTTCTTTTGTTGTTAATTGCGAAGGTACAAATGTTGAAAGTGAAAGAACAATGTTTGATTTTAAGGAATATTGTGCAGATGAGTTTTACATGTGGGGTGGTTTTAATGACGGAAGAATGTATTTTATATTTGGATTTACCGAATTAAATTCTTCTTACAAGTTAACAAAAACCAGTTGGGAAAAGTTTTTGGATAGAAATTTAACTCAAACAAATGGTTCTGGTACTTTAGTTAATTCGTCAGATAAAAACATTATATATAAGGATAGAATTATGTATGATTATACACAAACTCCTGGTAATAGCTTTAGATATACCTTGTTAGACGAAAATGGAAAGAATATGGGCCAGATTATATTTACTCAACAAAGTGATAAATCCGACCCGAATATTGAATTCCGTCCAGGTGAGAGATAAAGATAACTTTCTGCTTCTTGTGGTAAAGGAATTGATTTAAGGTTTAGTACAACCTTAGTAACAGCTAAGTCAAGGGTTTAAGCAGTAGCTTGCCTTGACTTTTGATTTTTACCAGCCACATTTTTTGATGATGACCTTTACTATGCGGTCGTTTTCGGTTTCTACCTTCATGCAGACTGAACAATTGTCGCACCACCATGGACCGTTTGAGCGGAACTGCGATGCATTTTGCGGTCCAAAATATCTGTAGACTTCTTCAACTGGATCTCCAATCTTAAAGGGCAAAAAGTCCGGATAGTATTCATCATCATTGTAAAGCTGTACCATGTAAAGGAAATTTCCTGGAGTGTCCTTTTCTTTATCAAAGGTGCTGTAGAACAGGAATTCAATGCTGTTTTCTTGGTCCGGATAAAGATGATAAAGTTCTTCGTTGTTACCGATGTTGTATGGTGATATGTCGATGTTAACTCCATTTTCTCTGAAGATGTCCTCGTAATTCTCAAGCCAAGGAAATGCCTTTCCAAGTTGCTCATTGCGGCGGAATTTCTGTGCGTCTTCAATGGTCTCAGAAAGATATGCTCCGTAGACATATCCTTCTGCCCCTGCATCAGTACGGATTTTTATCCAGTTCTCGTGGTAGCCGTCAATTTCTTCATATTTTCCATTTTCAAGAAACCTGACTTTTTCATCGAAGGGAAGCCTTGCGATTTTGTTTCCACCAGGAATGTCACGGACATTAACGCCGTCCAAAGTATTTACATAGTAATAAGAAGGCTCAACGGGAATTTCCTGTGGTGGTTCAATTTCATTCTGAAGCCAACCTTCAGTGCCAAGATAATTTTGAGGTTCTTTATTTTTGCTGCAGCTGGCCAATGCTATTGAAGTGGCAAAGATGAATAGTAAATGCTTTTTCATTTTTTAACTCCGTATACGGAATCCATTGTAAATCAAAAGAAGAGGGCCATCAACGCTGGAAAATTGAAATTTCCATTTGTAATCATTAAACTGTTACCATGATTCAGTTAGTTGCTTTTTTGGGAAATTACGGAAAGGAATACGAAGATACAAGGCACAATGCGGGATGGCTTTTTGAAGCTGCATTGCCTTTTGCAGATAAGATTTCATGGCAGTCAAAATACAAGGCGGATTTCTGCTGCGTTGACTATGATGTCTTTGCAACCTGGCTTAAGGATGCGGGGCTCATCAAGGAAAGGGACAACGGAACTCTTCCGATTCCCGACTGCGCGCCAAAGAAAATCTATTTCATGAAGCCAATGACCTACATGAATTTGAGCGGTCAGGCAATTGGGGAAGCGGCACGATTTTTCAAGATCCCTGCAAGCGATGTGCTTGTCGTTCACGATGAAATTGAACTTCCTTTGGGTACTGTAGGCCTTAAATGGTCTGGCGGTCTTGGTGGTCACAACGGACTTCGCTCAACAAAGGAAACTTTTGGAACACCAGACTTCTGGAGAATCCGCATCGGTGTTGGAAAACCTGCCAACGGAAATGTTGCCGACTATGTTCTGGGTTCATTTACAAGTGATGAAAAAATTACCTTGTCGCAGATTTTCACCATGATGAATCCAATGTTTGCAAAATTCCTTACGATCAAAGATGCCACCAACCTTCAGAAGGAATGGAACAAAAAGAAGCTAGTTGAATAGGAACTTCAGTTTTAATCACAAGAAAAAAAACACCAGACTCACTTGCCTGGTGTCTTTTTTTTACTGTTCAGTAACGACTGTAAAAACTACAAGATCCTTCTTGCCAAGGTTTGCAGTGCTGTGTGAATGTCCCTTTGGACAGTAGTGAACCTGACCTGTTCCAAGCACTTCTTCTTTTTCGTCATCCAGCTTGATTGTTGCAGTTCCTTCAAGAATGTAAACGATCTCGCTGCTTGTATCGTGGGTATGGTATCCGATTGTAGAACCAGGTGTAAGCCTTCCGTAAAGAATCCTGTTCAGGTTGTCGGCATACATCTTTGCAATGACTTCGCCTTCTCCGCCCTTGAAATTAGGAATCGTCTTTTCTTCCATGCTTGCAATGTCAAAGTAGTAAGGTGCAGGAAGTTCAACTTTCTTTGCCTTCTTTTTAGGTGCGGCCCAAAGTCCGGCGGAAGCAGCCAGCATAACGGAACATACAACAACTAATGATTTTTTCATATTTTTTCCTCCAATAAAAATAATAATATTCCATATATTAGGAATGGGAAAGTAAAAAGCGGCAATAAAAAACCTGCCTCAAGTGCAGGGCAGGTTCGTTTATCAAGGTGTGGTTTTTGACTATTCGGAAATCACATCAATGTTTGGATATTCGCTGAAATCCATCTCCTTTGAAGGGTCGATTGCAACAGTTGCGTTCTTTACAATGTGAACCTTTACATCAGGATGAGCCTTGGCTGTCATTTTTGCACATTCAGCAACGCAGTAGTCATAGCAAAGGCCAACGACATAAACTTCGGCGTTTTTTGATGGGGCCTTTTTGTAGCTCAAAAGGTCAACGCCGTATTCCTCGACATTTACATTTTCGCCCTTCATCATTTTTACAGATTTCTTTTCATTGTATGCGGACTGAAGCTTCCAGTAGATTTCGGATCCGCTGGTTTTCTGTACGCAGTGTGCCGGCCAAATTCCACCGAATTCCTTAAAGGAACAATGGTTAGCAGGATGGTTGTCGCGGGTAAAGACAAAAGTGTCGAACTTCTGTGAAGCCATAAGCTTTTCGATGTTTTCGTAGGCCTTGCTCCAGTTGTCATAGCCAACAGCAAGGGAACCGTCGATAAAGTCATTCTGAACATCTACAAATGCAAGGATTTTTGTCTGAGCTGATAAAGTACCAGAAACTACAAGGGCAGATAGTATGCCCAATACGATTTTTTTCATAAAGATTTCCTAAAATAAAAATTTTCAGCGAATCTTTCCTGAAATCCTGATTTAGTGCCGCACTTGAAGGGTGCAACCCTGACACAGTAACCGGATTGGCATTCTGATATTATGCTGATTTGGTTTCTTGATGTTATAGGTAAGATAAAAAAACATCAATAGTGTTAATTGGGGAGAATGCCCCATGTCATACCCGTACTTGATGAGTGAATCTCCTGTGGACTATATAAAGCAAAAAAAGGCTGCCCGAAACCGGACAGCCTTCATTCATTTTCCGAATCTTACTTCAGAAGTTAGTTTGCCTTTTTCTTTGCAAGTGTTGTAACGCCTTCAATAACAAGGATTACTGAAAGAACGATCATCAATGCTGCAAGGATAACCTGTGCATAAGGACCCCAGTCAGCGCCACCTGCTGCAATAACCTTAACCTGTCCGATCAAAGTGATTGCAAGTGAAGAGATTGTTACAACAACCATGAATGCCATTGGAAGGAGGAACATCTTGTTGTTCTTTCCAATGTTTCCAAGCCATGTCGCAACTGCAAGGAGACCGATACCTGCAAGGAGCTGGTTTGAAGCACCAAAGAGTCCCCAGATTTTCTGCCAGCCTGTAAGACCGAGGGCAACACCAAGAACTACAGTAAGAACTGTTGCGAATACAGGGTTAACCATAACCTTCTTCCATCCGCTTGTGATGTCCTTTGCTGTCTGTCCTGGTTCAAGCCAGAATTCCTGGAACATGAAACGGGCAAGACGAGTTGCTGTATCAAGGGAAGTAAGACAGAATGCTGAGTATGTAAGAACGAGCAATGTGTAGAGGATGTTTTCAAGTCCTGCACATCCAGGGATCTTTGCACACATTGCAGAAATACCACCGGCGAAGATGTCTGTTGCACCCTTTGTGTGGCCTGTCTGGCGAGCATAAGCGATGGCACAGAGTGTAAGAACTGCAAGTACACATTCAAGGAGCATTCCACCGTAAGCGATTGGCTTTGCATCCTTTTCCTTATCAAGCTGCTTAGAAGTTGTTCCAGAAGAAACAAGTGAGTGGAAACCTGAAATTGCACCACAGGCAACTGTTGTAAAGAGGATAGGGAAGATTGGTTTTCCTGGTACAGAAGCGAATGCTGGGAAAGTTGCAGCATCGATATTTGGATGAGCACCTACAACACCAACGAATGCAACGAAGAGCATTGCATAAAGAAGGAATGAAGAAAGGTAGTCGCGAGGCTGAAGAAGAATCCAGACTGGTGTAACCGAAGCGATTGTGATGTATACACCGATGATGATCATCCAAGTTGTTCCGCTAAGGTAGATTGGATGCCAGTTCATACCGATTGCCATACAAGCAACGATTGCTACAACACCAAGGATTGTAGAAACGAGCATTGAAGCTCCGCGGCGGTAAACTGCGAAACCAAAGATGATTGCAACTACGATGAACATCAATGAAACCATTGCTACAGATGCATTTGCGCTTGAAGCAGCTACATCAAGAACGCCGTCCTTGAAAGTTGCCTTGAATGTTCCTGCAACGATGGAAGCGAATGCTGCAACAACGAGGATGAGTGTAAGGTAAGAGAAAGTTACGAAAAGCTTCTTTGCTCTCCTGCTCATGTTTGCGTTGATGATTTCACCGATAGACTGTCCCTTGTGGCGGATAGATGCATAGAGGGCACCAAAGTCATGTACGCCGCCAAAGAAAATGCCACCGACGAGAATCCAGAGAGTTACTGGAATCCAACCGAACATTGCGGCACCGATAGGACCTGTGATAGGACCTGCACCTGCAATAGATGAGAAGTGGTGTCCCATAAGAACCGGAGCCTTTGCCGGAACATAGTCTACACCGTCTTCAAGTTCATGTGCTGGAGTTGGATTGTTTCCTTCTCCTACACCCCACTGTTTGCAAAGCCATCTTCCGTAGAAGATGTATCCGCATGCAAGAACTGCAACACAGATAACAAGCAGCAATAATGTGTTCATATATTACCTCCAAAAAACAATTCATAATTTATAATTCATAATTATGAATTATGAATTATTCTTCCAAGTGATTTTTTTACGCATCTACCACTCATGTTGGTGGTGATTTTACCGGCGGAACAATCTACAAGGGCCGTATGGAATTCCGACCATCCCCAGAAACTGAACCTGTAGCTTTTATATTTTCGGAATCTTTTAAGAAGTTTTACGGCATCTTTTTCTGCATTTTCACAGATGAAAAGGGGTGTGATGTAGGTGTACATGTGCCCCGGTCCAATATGGGCATGATTCTTCCAGTCTGATTCAATATACTGGATGGAAGATAAAAAAATTTCTTTTGTAAGGGTTGGCACCTGGAAGATGTACATGAATTCTTCTGAATCGGCTGACCAAAGGTTTGCTTTTCTGGAAACAATGAAATTTTCAGCGTGTTCGAAATAGTCGCATCGAGCTTTGAGAAATTCTGCATCATTGCAGAGGTTGATGTTGTAGCAGGCACCTAGCGAAGACATCAGCTTCACATAAACTTCATCGGGGTTCAATTACTTAAGTCCTATTAAAGTTTCTACAGTAATTATAAACCTCTTGAAAAAGATGTTCAATTAAATTCTTTTGGAGCCCGATTTTGCCGATAATTAAGTATGGCTAAAAAAAGTTCACCTAAATTGACATTTGATTATCCGGTAACAGTAACTTTCGTAATTGTTTCCCTTGTGTTATTCCTTCTTGATGTCTATGCCTTCAAGGGGAAGATGTTTTCTTCCATATTGATTTGCCACGGTTCGAAACAGGCTATGGTCCCTTTCAATTTTAAGTCCCCTGCAGATTTTACAGGGCTTTTTCTTTTTGCCTTTGGAAATGCAAGCTGGGAAATGCTTTTTGCAAATCTTATTGCAATTCTTCTTTTGGGACAGATTCTTGAAGAACGATATGGAAGCGTAATGCTTGGGCTAATGATGTTCATCTCAGTTTTGATTTCCGGAGTCCTTACGGCATGCATTTCAACAGTTCCTTTGACAGGTGCAGGTTGCGTAATCTTCATGATGGCAGTTTTGGTTTCACTGACTGAACTTACAAAGAAAAGGATTCCCCTTTCATGCCTTCTGGTTTTTGTTCTTTTCCTGTCGTTTGAAATTTTCAGGAATGCAAAGGGTGTTTCTGGCACTGATGTAATGCAGAAAATCTGCGGTGTCCTTGTTGAAATGATTGGCGGAATTTGCGGAAGCATTTTTGGATTCCTGGTGCTTCCAAAAAAGAAATCTACAAAATCATCATCTTCAAAAAAGACTGAAGTTAGAAATGATTATTATGATGACGAGGATGACTATTCAAGCAGGAAAAAATCCTGGTCGTCATCATCATCTTCTTCAAGCGATGAAACCGTAATCGGTACCCTCAGCTGATTTCTTTGTCATTGCCGGACGGTTCCTGAACTTGTCGAAGGGTGATCCGACAATTCAGTTCTTATTTCATACTACGGAGTTTTTATGTCGAATTATAAATGCCGTTTTTGTCCTGTATGCCTTGGCCGTGGCTGCATCGGTCAGTTGCCTGGAATGGGCGGTGAAGACAGCAACAGAAACTTTATCCTCAACTGCAATGAATGGAAAAAAATACCTTCTGGAAAATTTTCAGATGCAAAGGCGATTCTAAGGCTTGCCCCAATGACAGGTGCAGAGCAGAACATTGGCTATGATGATGAGAAGCAGTATTACTTTGACATGATGAAGGCTTGTGCTGACAGCAACACCGCCATTTCCATTGGGGATGGAACTCCGGATGAGAAGCTGCTTTATGGAATCGAGGCCGTTAAATCCGTAGGAAAGAAAGCCGCAGTTTTCATCAAGCCTTATGAAAACAAAAAAGTTCTTGAAAGAATGGAATGGGCGGAAGAAATTTCCGAGTACAGCGGAATCGACATTGATGCCTTTAACATTCTTACAATGCGCAATGCAGCCCATCTTGAAAAAAAGACTGTGGAAAATCTTCGTGAGGTTCAGAAATTTCTGGCAGGGAAAAACATTCCTTTTGTACTGAAGGGAATATTTACTAAAGAAGACATTGATTTGATTAAGGAACTTAAGCCGGATGTTGCTTTCGTTTCAAACCACGGTGGCCGTGTTCCAACTGAAACAGGAAGCGTTGCGGAATTCCTTTGCCGCAATGCAGATGAAATCAGAAATTGCTGCGGCGAAATCTGGGTTGACGGTGGAATAAGGACAAAAGAAGATTTTGCAAAGGCACAGAGCTACGGAGTTACAAACATTCTTCTTGGCCGTCCTTATGTAACTGCCCTCTGTAAAAAGGAAAGTTTTGAAAATGTTTTGAAGTGATTTCGTCATTGCAACGCCTTTGCTTCCCTGGCACGTGGATTACTTCGCAAGCCTGCCTGACGGCAGCCCTGCTCGTAATGACGGACCATTCGTCATTGCGAGCCCGGAACGGGCGTGGCAATCTTATGCCGGCATCATTTCTTCTTCCAGAATTTTATTCTTTCATCACCAATAAGAAGCTCCCTTGCATCCTCTATGGTTGCCAGCGGAGCTTTTTTTACAACTACTGCAATTCTGCTTGCAACGCTTGATGGAGACTCCGGAACAAAATCCCCCTTGTGCTTGTAGATGAAGTGCTTTCCTTCCTGCAGGTTGTAATCGTCTTTTTCTATTACACCGCTTTTTGTTGGAACATAGTTGAACTGGGTAAGGTACCCGTTGCTTGCCCGCACCTGGTATTGCTTGCCCACGACGGCGTCGGCATAAACATTGCTTTCGCACTCGCCAAAAAGTTCCCCCATGCCGCCGCCTACACGGCACGCAAAATCTATTGGCACCAGTCCACCGTCGCAGCCTTCAATAAAATCAAACTGCGCAAAAGAAATGTCACCGTCATCAAAAAGTGCCCGGCACCACTTGCTCATCTGCTCCAAAAAATCCGCACTGCAGGGCACCATCTGGCAGATCACCGTGCAGGGCGTGCCGTGAATTTCAACCACAACTTTTTTGCTAAGGCGCACAAGGGATAGTCTGCCCCTGCACAAAAAAAGGTCCGCGCTGTATTCGTTGCCTGGAATCAGTTCTGTAACCAGGGCTCCCTTGCTTTCGATTTCAAAAAGTTTTATGGCGTTGTTGTGAACATCCCTTGCCTTAAGGACAAGTTCTTCAAGGCTGTTCAGGTTTTCTTCCCCGACGGTTTTGACTGCATAGCCGCTGAAAAGTCCTTCGGGTTTGACGATCACTTTCCCCTTTGTTTCTGAAATGAAACTCCTTGCTTTTTCAAGGCTGTCAAAAATTTCCGGAACTTTGTTTCCGTTCTTTGCAAGAAGTTCATAAAGGTATTTTTTTGACCTGCTTGCCTTGAGGGCTTTTTCGCTTATGGCGCATTGCCTTGTCTTTATGCACTGGCTTATCCAGTATTCCGACAGTGGAATTGCAATGGCACCGGATGGAATGCTTTCCGTATAGGTGAATTCTCCCGATGAGTTCTTCAGGTATTTTTTTACAAAGGGTGCCTCTATAAAGGTTGCGTCCATGCCTATGTCAGAGAAAGCCTTTAGGATTTCATTGTGGCCAATGACGCTTGTTGCGCCTGCCAGAACTATTTTGTCTGCCATGGTCTAGCAGTCGAGTTTTTCCGCAATCTTTACGCAGGCGTTTTCGCCGTCCATAGCACTGCTTACGATTCCGCCCGAATAGCCGGAACCTTCGCCGCAAGGGTAAAGGTTTGCAAGTCCAACGCATTCAAAGTTGTCTTTGTTTCTTGCAATGCGGACTGGAGTTGAAGTTCTTGTTTCCAATGCAATCAAAAGTCCGTCTTCGCAAAGGAAGCCTTTCATTGTGTCCCTGTTGATGTACTTGAAGCACATGGCAAGTCGTTCTGAAATCTGCCTTGGAATCCACTGGTCAAGCCTGCTTGAAACAATTCCAGGTGTGTAGCTAGTTTCTGGAAGATCAATGCTTTCCTTTCCGTCTACAAAGTCGCGGATTCTCTGTGCGGGAGCCTTCTGTCCCTTGCCATTGTCTGCGGCAAGTTTTTCAAGATGGTCGCGCCACAAAAGTCCTGCAAGGGCAGGGCATCCAAGTTCCTTTGCGCGTTTTATATATTCTCCTGGAATGTCTTCAGGTCTAGTTTCAACTACAACTGCGGCGTTGCTCCACTTGCTGTTTCTTCCGCTTGCAGACATGCCGTTTACTACAATCTGGTCTGGTCCGCTCTGACTTGGAACAACAAATCCGCCAGGACACATGCAGAAGCTGTATACGCCCCTTTCTTTCTGCTGGGTTGTAAACCTGTATTCTGCAGCTCCCAAAGATGCATCCGGTTTTCCGTGGAAGCGGATGGCATCAATGAGGGTACGAGGATGTTCAGCGCGAACGCCGACTGCAAAAGTTTTTGCTTCAAGGGATTCTGGGGAAATCCTTGCGATCATTTTGTAAATGTCCGGAGCGCTGTGGCCCGTTGCAAGCACTACTGCATCGCCGCGGAATTCTTTTGCTTCCTTTGTCTTTGTGTTTTCTGTCCTGATTCCAAGGACTGCATTTCCTTCTTTTATAAGGTCAACGCATTTTGTGTCAAAGTGAAATTCGCCGCCCTTGGAAATTATGAATGCCCTCATGGAATTGATGATGGCAGGAAGCCTGTCTGTTCCGATATGTGGATGTGCATCCGTAAGGATTTTTTTATCTGCACCAAAGTTTGCAAAGATTTTAAGGACGCTTGAAATGTCTCCTCTCTTGTTGCTTCTTGTGTAAAGCTTACCGTCGGAAAAAGTTCCGGCACCGCCTTCGCCAAAGCAGTAGTTTGAATTTCCGTCAACAATGCCTTTTGTGCTTATGGCGGCAATGTCGCGCTTTCTTGTGCTTGTGTCGCTGCCTCGTTCTACGATTACAGGCTTGATTCCGTATTCAAGAAGCTTGAATGCACCAAAAAGGCCTGCAGGTCCCGAGCCTACGATGATTACGGATTTCTTTCCGTCGGCATTTTTCCATTCAGGGAGCTTTGTAAATTCTTCTCCTGGTTTTTCGCCGATGTAAACCTTGTAACGCATGAAAAGCTTTACATTCTTATGGCGGGCATCGATGGATTTTTTTACGAATACAGTTTCAACTTCAGAGGGCTTAAATGAAATGGAATTCTTTTTGAGTTCGCTGAAAATCTTTGTCTTAATTAATTCTGAATCTTTTTCCTGGTCTGGACTTATCTGAATTGAAATCTCTTTGATCATGGAAAAAGTATATCAGAAAGAAATTATTTAAGGTATTCCTTTACGGCTTCAAGATGCTTTAGTCCCGCCTTTCGCCCCATTTCATAAACCCTGCGGAGTTCCTTTGGGTCGTGTTCGGTTCGGCTGATTCCAACATCTTCTTCCGGTGCAATTACATAGCAGTTGCCGAGTTTTTCCTGTTCAAAGACAAAAGTTTTTTCTTCGTCGTACATCTTGTGGCGGTTGAGCATTGCCTTAACAAGATTCGGATATTTTCTGAGGATGAACTTCATCAGCGTTGCAAAAGAGGAAGGCTTCTTTACATATTCCCTTGTGCGGGTAAGGATGACGATGTTTTTGTCGTAACCCATTTCCATGAACTGCCTAAGCGGAATTGAACTTGTGATTCCCCCGTCCAGATATCTTTTGCCGTCGATTACAACTGGAGTCGAAACCAAAGGAAGGCTTGCGCTGGCACGCATCCACAAAAGGTCTTCGGTGTTTCCATCTGGGATTTCATGGACGATAGGTTTGCCAGATTCAAGGTCGGAAACCACAACATAAAACCTCAGTGGATTTTCCGCGTAGGTTTTAACATCAAAAAGATCTAGCTTGAAGGGAATGTCCTCGTAGCAGAATTTTGCATCGTAAAGATCGCCGTTTCTGATCAGGTTGCGGAAAGTTCCGTAGTGGCTGTCGCGGCTGTAATTTGTGTTGTATCTTATTGCACGGCCCGGTTGCCTTGACTTGTAGTTGCATCCAAAAGTTGCGCCTGCACTTACTCCGATGATGCCGTCAAAATCAATTCCGTTTTCCATAAATACATCTGTGATGCCGCAGGTAAACATTCCGCGCATTGCACCGCCTTCAAGAATCATTCCTTTCATGGTTTCCATTATATCAACTGGCGCATTTAATATCAAAAAAATATTTGTTACTTAAGTCAATTTGTTTCATACTATAAATAACACACACAAAATAAACTGGAGAATACAATGGCATTTCTTGGCGAAGAAATTAAGAAACTTGGTTTTGGAATGATGAGGCTTCCTCAGAAAGACGGAAAGATCGATATTGAGGAAACAAAGAAGATGGTTGACCTTTACATGAAGGCCGGCTTTACATATTTTGACACTGCATTCTGTTACGGCGGAAGCGAAGATGCTACAAGACAGGCTCTTGTTGAACGCTATCCTCGCGAATCCTTTCAGCTTGCAACAAAACTTTCCGCATGGCTCAACTGCAATTCAAAGGAAGACTGCATCAAGCAGTTTGAAACTTCTTTAAGGCAGCTTGGAACAGACTATTTTGATTTCTATCTTCTTCACAACCTTGGACCAAAGCGCACACATTTTTATGAAGAATACGGTTTGTGGAACTGGGCTTTTGAACAGAAGGCTGCAGGTAAAATAAAGCATGTAGGTTTTTCTTTCCACGGCGGACCAGAAGAACTGGAAGATATCCTTACTAAGCATCCAGAAGCAGAATTCGTTCAGCTTCAGATAAACTACGCTGACTGGGAAAACAAGGACATTGCTTCCCGCAGGTGCTATGAAATCTGCCGCGCTCACGGTAAGCCTGTAATTGTTATGGAACCTATAAAAGGCGGTTTCCTTGCAACTCCACCGGAAAATGTCGTAAAGGTTTTCAAGGATGCAGAACCTGAAAATTCTGTTGCTTCCTGGGCAGTAAGATTCTGTGCTGATCTAGAAGGAATCATTACAGTCTTGAGCGGAATGAGCACAGTGCAGCAGGTGGAAGACAACCTTTCATACATGAAGGACTTCAAGCATTTTGATGAGGGTCAGAAAAAGGTAATTGAAAAAGCTCAGGAAGAACTTCTTAAGGTTCCGCTTGTTCCTTGTACGGACTGCAACTACTGTACAAAGGTTTGTCCTGTTGATATCGGAATCCCTGGAACCTTCAAGTGCCTTAACCTATACAAGCTTTACGGAAATGTTGCATCTGCTAAGGTTCACCTTCAGTGGAATGTAGACGGTCCTGGAAAGCAGCGTTCCGAAAAGTGCATAAAGTGCGGCAGGTGTGAAATGGCCTGCCCTCAGCACATCGACATCAGAAACCAGCTTTCCGCTGCAACCGAGTTGTTTAAGTAAGGCAGTTCAGAAAAATATTTTCTTTTAAGGCAGTAATGTTTTTTCATTGCTGCCTTTATTTTTTTATAAACCTATTGACATAGTAGGAGAGTCGAATTATAACTGTATAATACCTACTACTTAGATAGAAATATATTTTACAAAGGAGGCATGAGATGGTTTTTTACTTTGAAAAGCTTGTTCGAGAAAATTTCCGCAATGGTGTCATGTGCCTCTGCTGTCGTCTCTGCTAGGCTGATTTTCTTCGGCCAATAAAGTCAATCACACAAAAAATCAGGATGCGGTTTTCCATGCATTGAGCGTAATTTTCCAGAACAAGGCTGACATCGACTGGCTGCGTTTTAAATGGGTAAGGAAAACCACAAAATAATTTAAATCCTTTTTGGGAAATAAGAAAGGAGGAACAGAATTTTTAGAAATTCAGTTCCTGAAAAGGGTTTTTAAAACAGTCGAGTATGAAATAAAGATTTTGTCAGGAGCGTGCCATGAGTGTTAGTATTGAAACAAAATGTCTTCATCTGGAAGAAAAAATAGAAGATGCGGAAGGTGAATGTAAAAGCCTTCATTACGGGTCTGTGAGTTTTCCGATTTACCAGACAGCAACATATGCACATCCTGCGGTGGGACAGAGCACAGGGTTTGATTATTCCCGCCTGCAGAATCCAACAAGGGCACAGTTAGAAAAAATTGTTGCCCAGCTTGAAGGCGGCATTGACGCCTTTGCCTTGAGCAGTGGAATGGCTGCCATTTCCCTTCTTTTTGAAATCTTTAAGCCTGGCGATCATCTTATAATCGATTCGGACCTTTATGGTGGTGCCATCCGTCTTTTTGATCATGTGACTGCAAAGAACGGCGTGGAATTTACCCGTGCCAATTGCAGCCGTGATGATGTGGAAGCCTTGATAAAATCTAATACAAAAGCGGTCTATATAGAGACTCCAACAAATCCAATGATGAATGTTACGGACATTCAGGCTCTTGCAGAAATTACAAAGCGCCATGGAATCTTCCTTATAGTGGACAATACTTTTCTGTCCCCATACTTTCAGAATCCATTGAAGCTTGGTGCTGATGTTGTGATCCATAGCGGAACAAAATACCTAGTAGGTCACAACGATACCCTTGCAGGTTTCATTGTTACAAACAGAACTGACATTCAGGAAAAACTCAGGTTCCTGATAAAGACAACTGGAGCAGGCCTTGCACCTTTTGACTGCTGGCTTGTTCTTCGCGGAATTAAAACTCTTGCCGTAAGAATGGAAGCGGCCCAGAAAAATGCTGTCAAAATAGTTGAGTGGCTTCAGAGTCAAAAAGTCGTTACAAAAGTAATCTATCCTGGCCTTAAGGAACATCCGGGATATGAAATCATGAAAAAGCAGTCCCGCGGATTTGGTGCAATGGTTACTTTCAATGTTGCTGATGAAGCTCTTGCAAAAAAGATTCTTGGTTCGGTTAAGTTGATTCAGTATGCGGAAAGCCTTGGCGGTGTGGAAACTTTAATTACCTATCCGACTACACAGACCCATGCAGATGTGCCGGAAGAACTTCGGCTTAAAAACGGAATTACACCTGCGACTTTGCGCCTGTCTGTAGGAATTGAAAATGCTGATGACCTTATAGCAGATCTGGAACAGGCCTTTAACTAAGACTATGTCCGTAGAAAGTGTTGCTGCGCCGATTGAGCTTGTCGAAATCAAGCAGTCCAAACTAAACATGCGGTAGTTTCGACATGAGACCATAGCAAGTGCGTATGGTCGAAGCGTAGCGCACCAACCACCGCATTCAGTATAGCAACACAATTTCCGAACGTAGCCTTAACTGAAAAGTCAGGAGGAAAAAATGAAATTTGAATTCGACAAAATTACAGATAGAAAAAATACAAACGCAATAAAATATGACCTTGCAAAAGCTCGCGGAAAACCAGAAGATGCACTGAGCCTTTGGGTTGCCGACATGGATTTTCCTACTGCCCCCTGCATTCAGAAAGCGTTGTCTGAAAAGGCACTACATGGAATATATGGTTATTCAAGGCCTGACGAAAGATATTATTCTGCCATAAAGAAGTGGTTTAAAGACCGTCATGATTTCACTGTTGAAAGTGAATGGATAGTAAATACACCTGGCGTAGTTTTTGCCATTGCCACAGCAATAAAGGCCTTTTCCAATGAAGGTGAATCCGTACTTGTTCAGAAACCGGTTTACTATCCGTTTTTCAATACGATCAAAAACCTTGGAAGAAAAGTTGTAAACAATTCGCTGGTTTATGCTGACGGTCACTATGAAATCGATTTTGAAGATTTTGAATCAAAAATAGTTCATGAAGAAGTAAAGATTTTCATCCTGTGTTCACCACATAATCCAGGCGGAAGAGTCTGGAAAAAAGAAGAACTCGAGAAGATTTCCGAAATCTGTCTGAAGCATAAGGTTCTTGTGATAAGTGATGAAATACATTCGGACATTGTCTTTGGTGATAACCGTCATACGGTTTATGGCAGTCTTTCAAAGGAAACTTTGGAAAATTCCATAATCTGCACATCGCCAAGCAAAAGTTTCAATCTTGCTGGCCTTCAGTTTTCAAACATATTTGTTGTAAATCCAATATTGAGGAAATCGTTCCAGAAAGAAATTGATAAGACAGGATATGACGAACCTTCTCTTATGGGAATCGTTGCGGCAACGGCTGCCTATTCAGAAGGCGGGGAATGGTTTGATGCTGCAAGGAACTATATCTGGGAAAACATTCTTTTTGCAGAAAAGTATATAGGAGAATATTGTCCTAAGATCAAGGTGATAAAGCCGGAAGGCAGTTATCTTCTTTGGCTGGATTTTTCCGGTCTTGATCTGACTGATGCAGAAATCAACCGTCGCATCTTGCAGGAAGCAAAAGTATGGCTTGATAATGGAACCATGTTCGGAGCAGAAGGCGAAAAGTTTCAGAGAATCAACTGTGCCACACCAAGAAAAATATTGAAGGTTGCTTTGGAAAGGATCTGCAAAGAATTCAAAGACTAAGGCCCGCGTAGATTGCCGTGGCCTTCGGCCTCGCAATGACGGTTTGCTTTCGTCATTGCGAGGAGTGTAACGACGAAGCAATCCACATGCCAGTAAAGCAAGGCATGGAGGTATTGATTCGGATCTCTCTAGAAATAGTATTCCTTTGTTGTCTCATCAAGATAGTATTGAGGAGAGTCGGGAAGATAGAAAGACAGGTAAGTTTCTGAAACATAGCAATAATCAATGGCAATAATCTTAAATGTTTCGTTGTCGATTTCTATACAATCCGCTGTATTTTCAGGTAATTTCACCACAAGCTCACATGTGTCGTCGTAATAGAAACCTGCATCCGCATACCATGAGCCGTCCTTTTCATGGGAATGATCAAGATTGGGTACACCGCATTTTTTCAGATAAGGGCAGGTGCCTTTAAAGGTTCTTTCCTTAAGGTATCTTTCTGAGTATACAAAGTCAGTGCCCTTATAGAACAGACGGTAATGTACTCTTTTGTCTGTATCTAAAGTAAGTTTTGATTCGTTGTCAAAAACAGCAATTGCATTTTCCATTATGTAGGTGCCTGTGTACTTATGTATTTCTTTACATCCCTCCATGTCTTCGTAAAAAAAGACCTGGTAGTTTCCGTTTCGCATGATGATTTTGAAAGAGCCAACGTCCTTAAA
>JAUNCR010000002.1:0-13359 GCA_030526505.1 Spirochaetales bacterium | reverse complement strand
TTACTTTTCCAATCAGTTCAAGTTCATAGGTGTTGGAAGGTGGAAGATAGTCGTTGCCGGAGTTATTGTTTGAACAACCGATAAAAATAAATGCTAATAATAAAAAGATACTTTTCTTCATGGTTCAAGAGTTTAGATTGTTCTGCGGATAATGTCTATAGAATAGATCTAAGCTTTGGAATTAGATAAGTGTACGTGGATTGCTTCGACAACAAAAAGGCTCCCCTAAGGAGCCTTTTTGTTTGATGTAGGTTTATTATGCCTTTGCTTTATCTGCCCTGTTTCTGATTATCTGGTAGGCAATCAAAGAACCGATCATTACAAAACCTATGGCATCCGACATGTAACCTGGGATTACACAGCTGAAACCTGCTATTGCAAAAAGAATTCTTTCTGCAATAGATTCCTTTCTGCAGACATATCCTTCAAGAGCGGCACTGATGGCGAACATACCGATGATTGCCGACATGCTGATTGAAAGGACACCCATTAAATCAGTATTGATCATAAGCATTGCAGGACTGAAAACAAAGATGTACGGAATGATGAAGGCTCCAATGGCAAGCTTTGTCGCGTTCAACGCTGTTCTCATCGGTTTTGCCTTTGCGATTGCGGCACCTGCAAGAGCTGCAAGGGCAACTGGAGGTGTAACATCTGCAATGATTCCAAAGTAGAATGCAAACATATGTGCTGCAATTGGTTCATAGCCAAGCTGGATTATTGCACCTGCTGTGATTGTAGATGTAATGAGGTAGTTTGCTGTTGTTGGGGCACCCATACCAAGGATGATTGAAGAAACCATTGTAAGCAAGAGGGTGATGAAAGCGATTCCGTGGGAAATGGAAATGAGTCCTGCACCAAACTTCAATCCGATTCCTGTAAGCGTAACAACACCGATGATGATTCCGGCCATTGCACAGGCAATTGCTACGCTGATGATGTTTCTTGCTGCTGCACACATTACTTCAACAACATCGTTTGCGCTGAAAGTTGGCTTGCGTCCGCATGCAACATCGACAAAGGAAGTGATTACACCGATGGCAACGCAGACTGCAATTCCCATGAAGGCGGCATAAACTGCTGTGCGTCCGATGCAAAGGAAGAATACAATTGCTACCAATGGAAGAAGCATGTATCCCTTGCGAAGGAACAAAGGAAGGAACTTTGGAAGCTGTTCGCGTGGAAGTCCCTTGAGCCCAAGCTTGTGTGCTTCAAGATGTACTGTGATGAAGATTCCTGTAAAGTAGAGGAGAGCCGGAATTACTGCTGCCTTAACGATCTTGATGTAAGACATGCCCAAACTTTCTGCCATAAGGAATGCTGCGGCACCCATGATAGGAGGCATAAGCTGTCCACCTGTAGAGGCTGCGGCTTCTACTGCTCCTGCGAATTCACTCTTGTAGCCCAGTTTTTTCATCATCGGAATTGTAAAGCTTCCGCTTCCTACTGTATTTGAAACTGAAGATCCTGAAACTGTTCCAAGCAATGCTGATGTCAAAACGGCAACCTTTGCAGGGCCTCCGGATGCACCGCCGGCAATGGCGTTACAGATGTCGATGAAGAACTGTCCGATTCCTGTTTTTTCAAGAAGTGCTCCGAAAAGAATGAAAAGGAAGATGAAGGTAGAACATGCTCCGATTGGAACACCCATGATTCCTTCCGTGTTGTAGAAAAGATGTGCTGCAACACGCTTGATTGAATAACCGCGGTGGTTAAGGAATCCCGGCATGTATCTTCCAAAGAGTGCGTAAAGGACAAAACAAGTTGCGATGATAAGGATTGGAAGTCCTACGATGCGGCGGCAGCTTTCTGCAAGAACAAGGATTCCAACGCAGGCTACAAAAATGTCAAGGAAAGTGAATGCACCTGTACGGCGGGCAAGTTCCTGGAAATTAACAACGATATAGAACCAGCAGACTGCACCTACCAGTGCAAGGACAACATCGTACCATGGAAGGTGGTTGCGTGGAAGTTTCTTTGTTGCAGGGAAAAGAAGGAAGGCAAGCATCTGCACAAAGGCAAGGTGGGTTGCACGGAGAATCTGTGCAGTTACCATTCCCGAAAGGCTTGAATAGAGCTGGAAAACAACAAATGCAATGGAAACAAGTACTGTGATGTACTGGCGCCAGCATGTATGCTCTCTGTATGCCTGCTCGCGGTCAAGGTTTTTCATCATCTCCTTAAGTTCTGCTTCGTTTGAAGTAGGTCCCAGACTTTCCATCTGGTTCTCGAACTGTTCTTCGTTCTGAGTTGTGTTTTTGTTGTTGCTCAATTTGGCCTCCTTTGTTTATAAAGCAATTCAATGAGAGAGATTCTTTTGATTTTTAAAACAAGACTTGTCTTAGGTTCAAAAAAATCTTTCAGGAAAAATTCATCGTTCCCAACGGTAATGGAATGTTCGGCTATGACACCGACGGAAAGAAGGAAACTGGTTCCAACATTCCTTTCGTATTCCATGGTGAAGGTTTCGCCTGCCTGATAAAAAACTGCACCTGGAGTTTCTTCTATTTCAGGCATTCCGGCACCGTAGCTGACAAAATCAGTCCTGTACAGAATCAGGTTTTTGCCTTCTCTCCTGTAGTAGTCGTGGACCCTGCCTTTGTTTACCGAATGGGTATAAGAAATTATAAATCCACGGGCGCCGTTTTCAAAATGAATTTTTTCTGAAGGATTCTTTCGGTTAGAAATTGAAAGAACAGGAAAAGCGGGAAAAATGAAAACCAGCACTATGATGGCAAAAAAAACTGGCAGTATAAAAAGTATTCTGGTTTTCATTTCTTCGATTGATAAAGAATCAGGAATGAAGCTTTATCCCTCATTCCCAATTCCTAATTCCTCATTCTTAATTATTAGTTATTTAATGAGTCCGATTTCTTCGAAGTACTTCTTTGCACCTGGGTGGAATGGAACCGAGCATCCGGTAACTGCCTTGGCAGCAGTAACTTCCTTTCCCTTTGCGTGTGCGTTTCCAAGTTCTTCAAGGTTTTCAAAGAGAACCTTTGTCATCTTGTAAACTGTGTCTTCATCAAGGTTTGCGTTAACAGCGATTGTACACTTGATTGAAAGTGCTTCTGTGTCTGCATCTGTTCCCTTGTATGTTCCGCCTGGAATTGTTGTCTTTGTGTAGAATCCGTACTTTGTACAGATTGCATCAGCTTCTGCACCGTCAACTGGAATAAGGATAAGTCCGTTTGTAAATGCAAGTTCCTGAAGTGCTGCGTTTGGAACGCCTGCTGTGATGAAACATGCATCCAAAGTTCCGTTCTGGAGTCCTTCGCCCGATTCCTTGAACGAAAGGTTTGACTTCTTGATGTCGTCGAATGTAAGGCCATAGCCTTCGAGAATCTGCTTTGCGTTGAATTCAACACCAGAACCTGCATCGCCTACAGAAACGCGCTTTCCCTTAAGGTCGTAGATAGTCTTGATTCCGCTTGATTTTGATGCTGCAATCTGAACAACTTCAGGATACATTGTTCCCAGTGTTGCGAGGTTTGGAAGAGCCTTACCTTCGAACATGTCTGTTCCGTTGTATGCATAGTCCATAACGTCATTCTGAACTGTAGCATATTCTGCATCTCCTGCGCTGATGAGGCGGAGGTTTTCTGCAGAAGCACCTGTTGACTGTGCCGTAACATTCATTCCTTCAATTTTTGTGTTCCAGATGTTTGCGATTGCACCACCGAATGGGTAGTAAGTTCCAGAAGTTCCACCTGTTGCAAGGATGAAGTTCTTCTTTGATGCTGCCTTAGAACAGCCTGCGAGTGCAAATGCTGCTGAAACTGCAAGTGCGATTGCCACGATTTTCTTCATTTTTAGCTCCTTTTGAGTTTGTTTCTACTATATTACACCGATTTATTTCTACTTTTCAATTAGTGACTTCCTATAAATACAAGGGGTCTGTCCCCGTTGTTCAAGAATTGCCTGAGCAATTCTCGAGGCGAAAGTTAAGTCAGTAACCGGCATCTAGGAAATCAATGCTTTCGCCCGGGGTCTGTCCCCATTGAAATATAAACCTATGTTAAGGGTAGGAAATATTCGGTTTTTTTTAGTATATTTAAGGCAATGAAATACAATTTTGACATTATTCCCGACAGAAGAAAAACCAATTCCATAAAGTGGGATGTTGCGGCAAATGAGATTCCTTTGTGGGTTGCCGACATGGATTTTGACACGGCACCTGAAATCAAATCCGCAATTCTTGAAAGGGCAGATCTTGGTGCCCTGGGCTATGCAGATATAAATGATGAATGGCGCAATGCCTACATCGGATGGTGGAAAAAACGCTATGACTTTGAGATCAAAAAAGAATGGCTGATTTTTTCTACAGGCGTTGTTCCTGCCGTTTCAAGTTCCGTGCGAAAACTTACGACACCGGGAGAAAATGTCCTTCTTTTGACGCCAACCTACAACATCTTCTTCAATTCAATCGTAAACAACGGAAGGAATCCTGTTCAGTGCCAGTTGAAGTATGACGGTGAAAATTACGAAATCGATTTTAAAGATCTGGAAGATAAACTCAGGGACAATCAGACTTCCATGATGATTTTGTGCAATCCGCAGAACCCCATCGGGAAAATCTGGTCAAAGGAAACCCTTGCTAAAATCGGCGAGCTTTGCGCCAGATACAATGTGGTGGTCTTTAGCGATGAAATCCACTGCGACATAACGGAACCTGGAAAGCACTATGTTCCTTTTGCAAGCGTAAACGAAACCTGCAGGAACAATTGCATAATGGCTGTGGCTCCAACAAAAACCTTCAACATTGCGGGGCTTTCAACTTCTGCCGTTGTTGTTCCAGATGAAAACCTCAGGCATAAAGTATGGCGTCAGCTGAACACCGACGAATGCGGCGAGCCAAATGCTTTTGCCGTTCAGTCTGCGGTTGCGGCATATACGAAAAGTGAGCCTTGGCTTGAAGAACTCAGAGACTATGTGTGGAAAAACAGAAGACTTGCGGAAGATTTCATAAAGAAGGAACTTCCAGAACTGAAGGTCATAAAATCCGATGCAACCTACCTTATGTGGGTAGATGTTTCAGCAAGCGGGATGAATGGCAGTGACTTCAGTGAAAAACTCCGTGCAAAGACAGGTTTGTTCATCAATGACGGAACCCATTACGGCAAGGGTGGAGAAAATTTTGTTAGAATAAACCTTGCAACGTCAAAAACTATTGTTCAGGATGCCCTTGCAAGGTTAAAATCCTTTGTAAAAGGATGATTGGAATTTATTTTGGGAAAGGAATATGGAAATCAAGAATAAATCATTCACGCAGGAAAGAGCACTGTTTGATGCAAAGGGAGTAAAGGTTTCAGATTCAACCTTTGACGGTCCTGGTGAGTCTCCACTCAAGCAGTCCAAAGATTCAGAAGTAAAAAATGTTTCCTTTAAATACAAATATCCTCTCTGGTATTCAAGCAATGTCCGCGTAGAAGACACCCGCTTTTACGAGCTTGGAAAATCCGGCATCTGGTATACAAATGATATTTCCATGAAGAATGTTCAGATTGATGCTCCAAAAGAATTCAGGCGCTGTAAGAATGTAAAGCTTGAGAATGTTGAATTTCTGAACGCCCAGGAAACCTTGTGGACCTGTGTTGGAATTGAGCTTAAGAATGTAACTGCAAAGGGCGATTATTTTGCCATGAATTCAAGCAACATGAAGTGCGACAATTTCAATCTTGAGGGCAATTACTTTTTTGATGGAGGAAAAAACATAGAAGTCCGCAATTCAAAGCTTGTAAGCAAGGATTCCTTCTGGAACTGTGAGAATGTCGTTGTCTATGATTCCATAATCATCGGTGAATACATCGGATGGAATTCTAAGAACCTTACTTTTGTAAACTGTCAGATTGAAAGCAACCAGGGCTTCTGTTATATAGACGGACTTAAGCTTGTAAACTGCACATTCAACAAGACCGACCTTAGCTTTGAATACTGCACCAACATCGATGCGGAAGTTAAGGGAAAAATCGACAGCGTAAAGAATCCTTGTGGTGGAAGAATCAAATGCGACGAAATCGGTCAGCTGATTTTGGATGCAACTAAGGTCGATGTGAACGCAACTGAAATCATCTGTCCAAAAATTGGCCAGCGCATTGAAGGCATTAGCGACCCTTGGATAGACTGATTTTTACTGCCGATTGTGAATTATAGTTTTTTCTTCTATAATATTTCATATGTACGAATATGAAATTGAAGGTGGATTTCCTATTAAAGGTGAAATTACTGCCAGCGGAAACAAAAATGCTGCTTTGCCTTGTATTGCGGCAACCTTACTTACAGACGAACCCGTTATTTTAAAGAATATTCCTGAAATCGAAGATACAGGTGTAATGCTCAGTATCCTTCAGTCCTTTGGAGCAAAAGCTGAAAAGCTTGAGGACAACACCTGGAAGATTGAGGCAAAGGATGTTGAGTCCTGCGTGATTCCTGCAGAGCTTTCAAAGAAGATACGCGCTTCGATTCTGTTTGCAGGACCAATGGTAGCCCGTCTTGGAAAGGCAGAAATGCTTCCTCCTGGTGGTGATGTAATCGGCCGCCGTCGTCTTGATACACATTTCATTGCCCTTGAGCAGCTTGGCGCTCAGGTAAAGGTGAACGGGCACTTTACTTTCACTGCAAACAAGCTTATTGGAACGGACATCTTCCTTGATGAATGTTCGGTAACAGCAACAGAAAATGCAGTCATGGCAGCAGTTCTTGCAGAAGGAAAAACAACAATCACAAATGCCGCCAGCGAACCTCATATTCAGGACCTTTGCAACATGCTTTGTGCCATGGGTGCAAAGATTACAGGCATCGGTTCTAACATCCTTTACATTGACGGCGTTAAAAAACTTCACGGCTGTGAATTTGAAATCGGTCCAGACTATATGGAAATCGGTTCATACATCGGCCTTGCAGCGGCAACTCGCGGCAGCGTAACAATCAAGGGAGTAAAGAACCTTGATATGCGTCCACTTAAGGTTGGTTTTGCAAAGCTTGGCATTTCCTGGATGCAGGAGGGGGAAACAATCACTGTTTCTTCAATTCAGGAAATGAAGACAAATGCAGATGTTGGAACAAAGATTCCTAAGATCGACGATTCCCCATGGCCAGGATTCCCGCCTGATTTGACTTCAATCATGACTGTAGTTGCAACTCAGGTTGAAGGTACAGTTTTGATCTTTGAAAAGATGTTTGAAAGCCGCATGTTCTTTGTAGACAAGCTCATCAGCATGGGGGCCCAGATTACTTTGTGCGATCCTCACCGTGCAGTTGTTTCGGGGCCAAGTTCACTTCACGGAGACCATCTTGTATCTCCTGATGTTCGCGCAGGCATGGCAATGGTAATCGCAGCAATGGCTGCCCGCGGTACAAGTAGAATCAGCAATGTCTACCAGATCGAACGCGGATACGAACATCTTGTAGAAAGATTGCAGTCCCTTGGGGGACACATCAAGCGCGTGAATGTAGACTAAAATCTGAGACCGGTTTTCATAAAAAACAATTATGTGAAAATTCGATTTATCGGTGGTATAATTATAAGGATCATGTCTTAAAGGATATGGTCCTTATTTTATTTTTATTGGAGTAACCTGTTATGAGATGGGCAAGACATTTTAATACACCTGCAAAACCACTTGGCAAGGATGGAAGGAAGATTTCAGGATGCGTGGAACATATTGAGCTTTCAAAGAATACGGCTGCAGAAGGAATTGTCCTTCTCAAGAATGAAAATAAACTTCTTCCATTAAAAAGCAAGAAAATCGTTCTCCTTGGAAAAGCCAGCGAAGAATATGTAAAGGGCGGCGGTGGCAGCGGTGACGTTTACTGCAAGTACTGCACAAGCCTTTATGATGCTTTCAAGGCAGAAGAAGGTATCGAAATTTACGAAGGGCTCCATAACTTCTATCAGGACAACATTAAGGAACAGCGTGCAAAAAGGCGCGATCCTGGAATGACAATCGAACCTGAACTTTCGGATTCACAGCTTAAGGACGCGGCAGCATTTTCTGACACTGCAATTTTAAGCATCAACAGATATTCCGGCGAAGGCTGGGACAGAGCCTGCAACATTCCTGGAAAAGAACTCCACATGGAAAACATTGAAGTTGATGTCTGGGGTGGAGAAGACGGATTCCGTGCCATGTCAAAGGAAGTATTCCCTAAGGGGGATTTCTATCTTACGGCTCAGGAAGAAGCCCTTGTTGCCGCAGCAGAAAAGAATTTCAAGAACATAATCGTTCTTCTTAATGTTGGCGGAATCGTAGACACCAGCTGGTTTGCAGAAAACAAAAAGATTTCTTCCGTTCTCTTCCTTGGCCAGGGTGGAATGGAAGGTGCCGTTGCCGCAGTCGAAATCCTTCTTGGAAAAAAGAATCCAAGCGGAAAACTTACGGACACCTTTGCAAAGCGCCTTGAAGATTATCCTTCGACAGATACCTTCCACGAAATCGCAGGCGGCGTAGAATATCAGGACGACATTTTTGTTGGCTACAGATATTTTGAAACAATCCCTGGAAAGAAAGACTGCGTTGTATATCCTTTCGGTTACGGACTTTCCTACACTGATTTTGAAATTTCCCTTGCGGGGCAGAATGATGCCGGCGACAAAATTGCATTTACAGTAAAGGTTGAGAACAAAGGTTCTGTTGCCGGAAAGGAAGTCGTTCAGCTTTACTATTCGGCTCCAGACGGAAAACTTACAAAGCCAAAGATGATTCTCGGCGGATTTGCAAAAACAAAGGAACTTAAGCCCGGCGAAAGCTGCTTTGTTGTAATCGACATTTTGAAAAATGAAATGGCTTCCTACGATGATGAAGGTGCAGTAAAAAAATCTGCATGGATTCTTGAAAAGGGAGACTACAAATTCTTCTATGGAAATTCCATCCGCAATGTAAAGGAAACTGGAACTCCATTCAATGTTCCGGAAACAAGAGTTACGCTCCAGCTTACCGAACAGCTTAAGCCAAGAAAACTTACAAAGAGGCTTCTTGCAGACGGAACTTACAAGACTCTTGAAACTTCAGAATACGAAAAAATCGAACGCCCTGAAATTTTCAAAAAGGCGGAAGTTCTTGAAGGCGTTATCCCATCTGTTCGCGGTCTTCCACACAAGAGCATGGTTGAAAGACTCCATCATCCGACAAAGCATCTTGAAGATGTTTACAACGGAACAGTTACGATGGAAGAATTCATGGACCAGCTTTCTACGGAAGATCTGGTGTGGCTTTTGGGCGGACAGCCAAATACTGGAACTGCAAATACCTTTGGTATCGGGAACAACTTTGATTACGACATTCCGAATGTAATGACCGCCGACGGTCCTGCGGGAATCAGAATCATGCCTTGGTTCGAGCAGTACACAACTGCATGGCCTTGCGCTACAACCCTTGCCTGCACATGGAACGAAGAAGCCGTAGAAAAAATCGGTGAAGCTGTTGCAAAGGAAGTAAAGGAAAATAACTGCGGAATCTATCTTGCACCTGGAATGAACATTCACCGCAGCCCTTTGTGCGGCCGTAACTTTGAATACTACAGCGAAGACCCTCTCATTGCAGGCCACATGGCAAGTGCAGCCGTAAAGGGAATCCAGTCCCAGGGAATTGCCGCAACTCCAAAACACTTTGCCTTCAACAACAAGGAGACAAACCGCAAGCAGAGCGATTCAATCGTTTCGGAAAGGGCAGCCCGTGAAATCTACCTTAAGTCATTCGAATACATGGTAAAGCATTCTGAGCCATGGGCGATCATGTCCAGCTACAACATTGTAAACGGACAGCACACAAGCGAATGCAAGGACCTTCTGACAAACATACTCCGCGGTGAATGGGGATACAAGGGAATCGTAATGACCGACTGGTGGACACGTGCAGAACAGTGGCGCGAAGTTAAGGCCGGCAACGATGTTAAGATGGCCTGCGGTTATCCAGAGCAGCTTCTTGAAGCCCTTGATGACGGAAGGCTTACAATTGATGAAATAAAGACAAGCGTAAGGCGCGTTCTTGAAATGATCTTGAAGATTGAATAGGAGGCTTAGAATGAATCCAGCTTACACAAAACTTAAGGCATGCTACGAAAGCATCAAAGATAAGATTCCTTTCACTCCTAAGGTGGCCCTTGTTTTGGGCAGCGGACTTGGAGACTATGCGGACGGCTTCAAGGTTGAAGGTGAAATCGACTACCACGACATTGAAGGTTTTCCTGTTTCAACCGTAGCAGGCCACAAGGGTCGTTTCGTATTCACTCATGTAGGTGATGTTCCTGTAGTAATCATGCAGGGGCGCGTTCATTATTACGAAGGCTACGAAATGAGCGATGTAGTTCTTCCGTCCCGCCTTATGAAAATGATGGGGGCAGAAATCCTTTTCCTTACAAATGCCGCAGGCGGAGTGAACCTGAGCTACAAGCCTGGAACCCTCATGCTTTTGAACGACCACATTGCATCCTTTGTACCTTCTCCTTTGATCGGAGAAAACATAGAAGAACTTGGAACAAGATTCCCGGACATGACTGCCGTTTATACGGAAGAACTTCGCGACAAGATAAAGAAGGCCGCAAGAAAACTGGACATTGATTTAAGGGAAGGCGTTTACCTTCAGTTTACAGGTCCTGCATACGAAACTCCTTCGGAAGTAAGGATGGCAAGAATTCTTGGTGCGGATGCAGTTGGAATGAGCACTGCCGTAGAAGCGGTTACAGCCCGCCACATGGGAATGAAAATCTGCGGCATTTCCTGCATTACAAACATGGCTGCGGGAATTACCGGGCAACAGTTGAACCACGAAGAGGTAAAGGAAGTTGCCGCCCGTGTTTCAGCCCAGTTTAAGGAACTTGTAACGGAAGCAATCATCTCATTCTGAAATATGGAAAAAACACCTGTAATGCATTAAAATTTTCATCGGAGCGAATTTATGAAGATATTTAAAGGCTTGTTTTTTACTGTTGCTGCATTTTTTATTTTCTCGTGTACCCAGCTGAACCTTAAGAATCCGGTAGGGGCAGTCAATGTGTCTCTTCCGTCATCTTCAAGAATGATTATTGAAGAAGGACAGACCGTCAACAGTTTTGAAAAGATAAACTATCTGATTTCTCTTTATTCATCTTCAGGAGCTTTAGTGGACAAAAAGATGGCGCTGGAAGGTTCTTCCGTAACTTTTCCAGATGTTGCCGAAGGTTCCTATGTGGTAAAGGCATTTTGCAACACAACTTCAAATGGTAAAGAAGAATGCATCGCAGCAGGTTTCAAGTCCGCAGAAGTAAAGGGTGGTGAAGTCACCCCTGTAATTATTGAACTGTCATATAATCGCCCTGATAAAATAGATGTAAATCGAAGTTCAATCAGATATACAGGAAAAACTGAATTTTCCAGCGAAAATGAAATGGCGGCTTATGTAAGTGACAACTTTAAAGATTTTCTTTCAGCAGAAATTGTCTTTACAAACGGATGGTCGGAAACTGTAGTTGATGCGGATAGATTCTTTGTAGAAAAAAATCAGGTTTCTCAAATTCCAGGTGGTACATTTGCCACTGGTGGAACAGGCGGGGCCACGGAAGTAATTGTTTCAGGTGGAAAAGATCCGTGTCAATTTAAAGTAACTTTATCCTTGAATGAAAATATTACAAAGGAATTAATTGTAACTCTTTATGTTGTTAAAGAACTGCTAAACAATGATCCTATTGTTATTCCTGATTTAACTGTTGGCCTTTCGGAAGATAATCCGTGTTTAACACCTGATGATTTTACCATTGCAATAGTAAAAGTTCCTGAAAATGGAACCATATATCTTAAAGGTGATTATAACTCCGATAAGCAGACTTATGATTTGGAATTTAAAAGAGCACTTCCAATAACAAAGAATATCACAATTAAATCGGTGGTAGATAATCTTAGGGTAATCAGAGGTGATAAAGAAGCATATTTAGTAATCAGTTCAGGAATTACACTAAACATTAATGAATCTTCTTCTGATAAAAAAATTGTTTTCACAGACAGTGTTAATGGTTGCACATTGAATTATATGTATGGATCAGAAGGAAATATTGTTGTCTATAATGCTGTGTTTACAAATATTTCCTGTGGTGCAATTCTTGCTAACGACGTAAAATTGACAGGATGTGCTTTTAGTAGTATTTCCTCAACATATGGTGCTATCCATGTCATGTCTGAAAGAACAGCTACCATTGAAAGTTGTACATTCTCTGGAAATACAACATCTCGTACTGAAGCTGGTGATTATGGAGATGTTTATCTTGCAAAAGACGAAACTTCTTCACTTACTATTACTGGTCAGGTTGAGTCAGATATTAATGTTTTCATAAATAATTCGAATTACAAAAATCCAAATATCCTGATAGGTTCCAAACCTGAAGATTTTACTGGGGATGTAAAAATCCATATTGGAGGTGTCGTGCCAGCACAATCTGGAGAATCTCTTGTTTTGCTAAAAAAAGCTTGGCAAGGTGATGGCGATATCAATTATATGATAAGCTATTGTGATTTCAAAGTTGGGGAAGACTATTATCAAACAATGGGTGATTCTGAAAAATTGACATTTGAGACCATCAACTTAAAAAAATAAGGTTCGTAAGATCTACATTATTGCAAGAAACAAAGTGAAGCGGAAGTTCATACTAGTTTAAAATACAAAACAGAAAAACCGTTAGGTTTGTAGAGGGACTGTCCCCATTATCCTGTAATTCATTAAAATTTTCATCGGAGCGAATTTATGAAGATATTTAAAGGCTTGTTTTTTACTGTTGCTGCATTTTTTATTTTCTCGTGTACCCAGCTGAACCTTAAGAATCCGGTAGGGGCAGTCAATGTGTCTCTTCCGTCATCTTCAAGAATGATTATTGAAGAAGGACAGACCGTCAACAGTTTTGAAAAGATAAACTATCTGATTTCTCTTTATTCATCTTCAGGAGCTTTAGTGGACAAAAAGATGGCGCTGGAAGGTTCTTCCGTAACTTTTCCAGATGTTGCCGAAGGTTCCTATGTGGTAAAGGCATTTTGCAACACAACTTCAAATGGTAAAGAAGAATGCATCGCAGCAGGTTTCAAGTCCGCAGAAGTAAAGGGTGGTGAAGTCACCCCTGTAATTATTGAACTGTCATATAATCGACGAGTTAAGATTGATGTTGAAAAGTCTTTTATAAAGTATTCCGGAAAGACTGTTTTTGACAGTGAAGAAGAGGTGTTTGAGTATTGTGGTGCAGAATTTGAGAATGCACTTTCAGCAGAAATTGTCTTTTCAAACGGATGGGCAGAAGTTTTAAGAGGTGAATATTTTTTAATATCTGATCCTGTTCAAAAAACAATTCAGCATGATGGTGCTATTGTCATGCAGGGAAATGGTTCCGGACCTGTTGTCATTG
>JAUNCR010000144.1 GCA_030526505.1 Spirochaetales bacterium | reverse complement strand
CAGGAATGAGTATTATTCCCCTTTCAGAAATATAGATTCTGTTTAAATCAAGTTCACTTATAAAAACTGCTGTTTCATCCCTATTACTTTCAAGTTGTTTACCCAGTTTTTTTTCTGCTATTCTTGTCTGCGCAAAGACAAAGAAAGGGAAAAATACTAAGAAAAATACGGTTACTATCTTTTTCATTATTTCTTCCTCGAAGGTCTATCCTGGAATCTGTAAACACCACAATCCCTAGTTAATACATTCTATTATAATCCACTCCTAGGCAAAAACAAAAAGTCCTGGAATCCAAGTACTTTTGATAATCCAAATTCTATCGAAAAATAAATTATTTTCATCCCTGATATATTTTTCCATGATTTTACGAGGCGGGGCGTTGCGGGGGATGTGCCCCCGCTGGAAGGGGTAGCGACCAAGGCACTGGGCGCGAGGGGAAGGGTCGCTTCGCTATCGAGTTTTGTTTTCGATTTTATTTTATCGGAAAACAAAACATCACTTTCCCCCTAAAAAATTTAACCACTACTTTATGGCAACAAAAGGGCAAATTTAGTATATTTAAGTCATGATTAAGGCACAGATTGAAGATAAGGAACTTTTGGAACATCTTGATTCCATTGAAAAAGACGAGATGGCTGTTTTTGTTATGGCAGACGGAAGAATCCGCGGAGCTCTTTTCCACGGTACAAATTTCGTTAACCAGATGCGTGCACAGCACAAGACAGGCATTCTTGAAACCATGGTTCTTGGACAGGCTTCTCTGTGTGCAGCCCTCATGATGCCTACAATGAAAGGCATGGAACACATTTCATGGCGCTACGAATGTGATGGTCCTGCAAAGGGATTCAGCGTTGAGGCAGACAGCACTGGCTATGTTCGCGGCTATCTTCTTGAAGACCACATTCCAATCGACAAGCCTCTTGAAAGCTGGGATCTTGCTCCATTCCTTGGCAACGGCACAATGACAATTACAAAGGCACATCCCGGAGACAAGAGTCCTCAGGTAAGTTCCGTTGAAACCCTCTATAAAAACATTACAAAGGACCTTGCCTGGTACTTTAACCAGTCTGAACAGATTAACACTGCATTCAGCACAAGCATTTTCATGGACCCAAAGGGACGCGTTAAGGGTGCGGGCGGCATGTTCATTCAGGTTCTTCCTGAAACTGGCGGTACAAAAAAGGTGGGCGCCGAAACTTCTTCCACACCAGACTTTAAGGCTGATGAAGAACTGATTACAAGGGTTGAAAACGCTTTCAGCGCATGCCCTTCCCTTGGCAAATGGTTTGAGGAAAAGGGAAACATCAACGACATAGTTTACGGACTCTTCCGCGAATTCAAGCCTCAGATTGCAGTTCGCCGCAACATCAAGTACGACTGCCCTTGCTGCGAAGACTACTATATTGAACACCTTAAGTCCCTTGGTCCAAATCAGATTGAAGAACTTAAGTCTTCCGGTCCTGACCCATTGGAAATCGTTTGCCGCAACTGTGGTAGCGTTTACAGAATTCCATTCGCAAAGCTGTAATTAAAAATGAAGAATCGTCATGCTTTAGCCGCTGTTTTTGCAACGGCAATTGCCGTAATGGGTCAGACTGCTTTTTCTGAGGAAGCAGTTACCATCAACAGCCAGTATATTGAAACTACTTTCTATTCAAACGCAGACCTTGGCACAGAGGCAAAAAGCAAGTTTGCTTCCATTGCCTACGGCAGCAATATTTCTTTTGCTGGCGAATGGAACCTTTATTCTGGGCTTAGGCTTGGGGATGAATGTCGCGAGTTTACAACGACTGCAGATTTCTGGCCTGAGATTCTTGACCTTAAGAATTCGGGCTTCAGTTTCGGAAGCAAGTTCACCTACCATTTTCTTGATTATGGAAGGTGGTGCTATGAAAACGACCTTCTCCTTGAACCTTTTTTAAGGTATACGGGGGAACATGACTGGCACCTGGATTTTTCCGCCGGCTTTACTTTCAAGGCACAGGAAGTAAAAATCCTGAACATGTGGACCTATGACCAGAACTTTTCTTTCCATATTGAATTCGATAAAAAGATTACGGAAAATTCCGAAGGCCACATAATCGTTTCTACCCACGATGTTTTCAGGTACTACAAATTTCCGTCGCCTTTATACACTTTCGGCGGTTCATATACTTTCGGCAACGGCATCCAGTTGCATGCTGATCTGCAATTTCATTGCTGCGACATGTTTACGACAAAGTTCTTCATGAACGGACAGCAGTTTAGCGGAGGCGTAAGGTTCTATCTATGAAAAAGACGGTTTTGTTTTTACTGACATCCATAATTGCCCTTTTTTCATCCTGCAAGTTTGGTTCATACCCGCTGGCCTTTACGGAAGAAAATGTTGAGGACCGTTCCCGAACAATTACAAGACTTCAGGGACCATATTTGCCTTCCGGAACCAACGGACTCAGCACATACAGTTTCCTTATTGTTACAGACATGCACATTGGAGCCGGACAATATAAGCATGACGACAAAGGCTTCTTCATTTGGTTCCAGAGCATGATGAACTGCCCTGATCCTACTAAGCGACCTCAGTTCATCATCAATCTTGGAGACATTGCTGACAGCGGAAGCCTTTCTGAATTCAAGGATTACTATATATGGTCGGAAAAAGTTAGGGCCATCGCAAGAAACAGCATTGATGGAATTCAGGATTTTAAAATCTATTCGGTCGTTGGAAACCATGACCTTTACAATAACGGTCGCAATCATTATTTGAACTATACCTATCCCCACATCTACAGTTACTGTTTTGATTTTGCAAACGACATTTCCACTCCGGGATTTGAATTCTACTTCCTTGATTCTGGCAACGGAACTTTGGGGAGATACCAGCTGGAAGATTTGCAGTCCAAGATGAAGAAAAGCAGTAAGCCAAAAATCATTCTTTCACACTATCCGGTTTATGCTGGCGGTATTCTTGTTGTTACCCTTCAGGATACTTTGGAATGTGCAAAAATCCTTACAATTGGCGCAGAGAACAATGCAAGGCTTATGCTTGAAGGACATGCCCATAGATATTACACCTGTACCTACGGACGAATGTACGAGGAAGTTACTCCTTCCTACGCAAGCAACAATGCAGTAAACCTCATTACGGTTGATGAAACTTTAGGCACTTGCGTTACTGACATCAAATATTTTTAATTCTCAATTTTATACACTCAAACCTTTTACAGCAATTGCCTGATTTAAAAAATTTTGCTTATTGGAACTTTTGGTGCTATTATAAATTTATTGGAGGATAGATTTATGGCCAAATCATGTTGCAAGACTGTTGTCGCAGAAAAAAAAGAAAAGGCAGTTGAAAAAACTCCTGCTCAGAAAGCTGTAGACACAAGAAGAAAGAACAAGATTGCAGAACAGCAGGAAATGCTGGACAAGTCCACTTCTTCTGCTGCCCACAAGCAGTGGATTACAAAGAAGAACAACGAGATTTCTGCAAAGG
>JAUNCR010000143.1 GCA_030526505.1 Spirochaetales bacterium | reverse complement strand
CATTACGGTTTCTGCACCGGCTGCAGGCGGATCGGACATTTCTGCGGACAGAATCATCAATGCCCTTACAACCCAGGGTGTTGTTGCTGGTATTGAAGAAGACAAAATCAAGGCGTTTGTTGATACTCCGGTGTACAATGTTCCTTATGAGGTTGCGGCGGCAGTCCAGCCTCAGCATGGTACGGATGCCTACATTGAATATAAGTTTGAGACGGACAGATCAAGGCTTAAACTTAAGGAAACTGAAAACGGTCAGGTTGACTTCAAGGAACTTAACCTTATTCAGAATGTCGTTGCAGGACAGCCACTTGCCAAGAAAATCCTTCCAACACGCGGTAAGGGCGGTAAGACCATCATGGGCCGTTACCTTGAAGCCAGAAACGGAAAGGACATTTCCCTTCCTCTTGGCCAGAATACTGTATTGGACAAGGACGGATGCACCATTCTTGCGGAAAAGAACGGGCATGTTTCCCTTGTTGGCGACAAGATCAATGTCGAGGAAATCTACGAAGTACAGGGCGTAAACATCAAGACCGGTAACATTACATACATGGGCACCGTATTGTGCCGTGGAGATGTGGAAGACGGCTTCAACATCAAGGCTGACGGTAATGTTGAAATCTACGGTTCTGTCGGACGCTGCAACATTGAGGCAGGCGGAGACATCGTTATTTCTCAGGGGGTTATGGGCCGCGATGAATGCGAAATCGTTACAAGCAAGTCCGTTTGGGCCCGCTTCATCCAGAATGCTAAGGTAACTGCGGAAGAATACATCGTTGTAAACGACAACATAATGAACAGTGATGTTACTGCCATGAAGAAAATCGTGCTTAAGGGTAAGCGCGCATCCATCATCGGCGGAAAAGTGTTCGCTACGGAAGAAATTTCGGCCAAGAACATCGGTTCTTCTGGCGGTGGTATTGAAACAATCCTTTCCGTTGGATACGACCCAAGAAAGAAGCAGCGCCTTACGGAACTTCAGGAAATGCAGGCTAATCTCGTGAAGGAGCTTGAGGAAATAGACCTTAACATCCAGACTCTGGAAAACAACAAGAAGGTTCGCCGTTCCCTTCCAAAGGAAAAGGAAGAAAGCCTGAACAATTTCATAGCACAGAAGTCAGATCTTGTTGCCCAGAACGAAGAGATGACAAAGGAAATAAACGAAATCAACGAAAGGCTTCGTGAGCTTAAGGTTGTTGGTTGTGTTAATGCCAGTGGAACCGTATATCCTGGCGTTAAAATATATGTCCGTGACGAACTGGATGAAGTGCGTACGGAAGCAAAGGCAGTTACATTCTTCTACGACAACGGCTTCGTTAAGCGCGGTAAGTTCGATCCTTCGCAGGTCAGCGATGTAGGAGGACCGGATGGCTATTCAGCCAATTGATCTTTCCACTGTATATTCGCAGATGGATAAAATGGGACAGTTCAACGCTTCTCAGATTCAGACTGCCAGCATGGCAAACCGCGCCCATATGGAAAAGGCCGCCCAGCAGGACACTGAAAAGGCAAAGACTGTTCAGGAAAGCTCCAAGAACAAAGAGTCAAACAGCATCAAGGCCGATGTAAACCAGGGTGGTGGAGCAGGACAGACCCTTCTTGAAGGTGGGACTGACACTGCAAAAGGCGAGGAAAAGTCTCCTGAAGAGGAAATTGCCAAGCCAGAAAAGAAATTCTATGAAATTCGCGACCCAAATCTTGGCCAGCATATAGATCTTATAGGTTGAATCATGTCCGTCATTGCCGTTACTACCGTTCTCCTTGTAATTTTCAATATCCTCATGTGGCTCATTCTGCTCCATAAGTTCAACAAGGCTTTTTCCACGAAAGAAATTATTGAAGGAACCAGGGACGCAATCAATGAGAAAATTCGTGAAGCCAATAACGCGACGGACCGCGACCTGAAACTCATCGACAGCAAGATCCAGGAACTTAACAGGGTTAAGGCGGAGGCGGACAGAAGGCTTGCCGTACTCAGGCGGGAACTTGATACCCAGCAGAGGGAAAGGGAATTCCGTGCTGCCGTTGAATCAACCGGACCAAAGCATCACAAAAAGACTGCCTCTCCTTACGGGGCAAGCAGGAACGAGCCTATCCAGGGGGAATTTACCTTTACCGAAAAGGCCAGGGTTGAGCTTGGAATACCTGAAAATGCCTATCCTCAGGGCAGTGCAGGGGTCAAGGCTCCTGAAATGGAAGCCGAAAAACAGGAAAACCTGCAGGAAATCCCTATCTTGAATACTGTTGTCTACAGGACAGAGGATCAGATTGTACCGAAAAAGGACTTTTTCCAGCTTGTAAGGGAATATCACATGGCAGGTCTTCCTCCTGAAGAGATTGCCCGCATTACAAGCCGTTCTGCACAGGAAGTCCGCCTTGTAATCCAGATGCTCTGATTCATCTTTCTTCATTAAAAATATCTTAATTTCATTTCTTTTCTTGAATTATAGGCCATTCAGTCTTATACTTTAGGGTATGAGTACTCTTATAAGAATTAAAAAATCAAAATTCGGAACACTTTGCGACGGCAAGGATGTTTCTCTGTTCACAATTTCTAACGGTAAAATGAGTGTTTCCGTTACAAATTACGGCTGCACCATCACAAGCATTCTTCTTCCTGCAGGAAAAGGCAAGAAGGTTGATGCTCTCCTAGGATGTTCAACCCTCGAAGGTTTTGCAAATGACAACCTCAGTTTCGGCACTATTGTAGGTCGCTTTGCAAATAGAATCGGCGGTGCAAAATTTTCCCTCAACGGAAAAGACTATGTCCTGGACAACAACGACAGCGGAAACTGCCTCCACGGTGGATTTGACCGCTACGAAAAGAAAGTTTGGGACGCAAAGAAGGTTATTACAAAAAGGGGCCACGGCATTGAATTTTCAAGGTTCAGTCCTGATGGCGAACAGGGAATGCCTGGAAACCTTTCTGTAAAGGTTGTTTACACCCTCAACGAAAAGAACGAACTTTCCCTCGAATATACAGCATCTTCAGATGCACCTACACCAGTAAACCTTACAAACCACGCATACTTCAACCTTAAGGGGTATAACGGTGGTGCCATCTACGATCAGGAACTTCAGCTTGACTGTTCTAAATTCGTAGAAGTAAGCGACAAGCTCATTCCTACAGGAAAGCTTCTTTCTGTTGACGACAATCCTGTATTTGACTTCAGGAAGCCAAAGCTTCTTGGAAAGGACATTGAAGCAACAGGAAACGGATATGACCATGCATACTGCGTGGACGAATATGACGGAAGGCTCAAGCAGTTTGCTGTCCTCAGGGATCCTGCAAGCGGAAGATCAATGACAGTTTCTACAACTCTTCCTGGCTGCCAGGTTTACACTGCAAACTGGGTTGCCGGTTCTCAGGGAAAGAACGGCTACATCCACAAAAGGCATGACGCCGTATGTCTTGAAACAGAAAGTTATCCTGACACACCAAACCAGGCAAGCTTCCCGCCTTGCATCGTAACTCCAGAAAAGCCATACCATGAAGTTACGGTTTATAAATTCGGTTTTTAAGGGCTT
>JAUNCR010000036.1 GCA_030526505.1 Spirochaetales bacterium | reverse complement strand
CCGGAATAAAGCCTAAGGTCATTGGGAACAAATTCACCCTTTGGAAGGTGCTGTTCTACAACAGGATGCCTTCCTTCCTCAACAAGGAATTCCCTGCTGTTTCCGGAGATTTCAGGTCGAACCCAACCATGGGAAACGGAAGCATCGGCAAAGGAGCTTGTAACATCAACATAGGCAATTTCCTGAGAAGTCTGCTGAAGGTAGAGCACATATTTTTTCAGTTCGTTTCTCACTTCAATGAAAAGGTCGTGCTCCAACTGGATGATTTTTGATCCTGACTCGTTGAGTTTTTCTTCCAGCTGCTGAAGTTTTTCAGTTGTATAGCGGTCCGCATTAACAAGAGTCCTCTTCATTATGAAATGGGCAGGAACCTTATCAAGCTTGCCCTTTGTTACTTCAATGAAATATCCAAGGTTGCCAGTATTCTTAATCTTAAGGTTCTGAATGCCAGTCTGCTGCCTTTCTTCTTCCGCATATTCTTCAAGAACGGAATTAAAGTTGCGCTGGATTTTTTTCCACTCGTCAAGTTCTTCAGACCAGCCTTCCTTAATGATCCTTCCCTCTGTAAATACAGTTGCAGGATCGTCATCAATGGCGTTTTCAATGAGGGCCGTGATTTTTTCTGCATCGGAACCATCTGAAAAGCCGAAGCCTTTTTCTTCAAGGGATGGACGGGCCTTAAGCCAAAGGTTCAAGGAATTCTTTAGGGCCTGAAGATCCTTTGCATGGGCACGGTCCATGGCAATTCTACCGGCAAGGCGCTCTATATCAAGGATGCCGTCCAGCTGATCGCGAACTTTCCTAAGGAAAGACACATTGTCCGCAAAAACCTGAACATGGTTCTGGCGGGAAACAATCTGTTCCTCATTGGTCAAAGGGAAAGAAAGCCAGTCGCGGATAAGTCGCCCCCCCATGGCTGTCTTTGCATTGTTGACGCATTCAAGAAGAGTATACTGAACCGAACCGTCACGAAGATTGGAAGTAATCTCAAGATTTCTTCTTGAAGAGTCATCCATGATTACAAACTGGGAATCCCTGTATACGGAAATCCCCTTTATGTGGTCGGATTCTGAATTTGTTGTCTTTAAAATATAGTCCAGAAGGAAACCGGCAGGAGCAACCTCAGGGCTTGTTTCCGACAGGGAAAAAGAGCTTAGGTTTGCAGTTTTAAACTGCTTTACAAGACGGTCATAGCACTGCTTTGAATTGAAATGCCAGTCCGGATAATAGGACACAGAGGAAATGGAAAGGCTTGCAAGGATTGCATTTACATCACCGTTGTTTCGGAGTCCTTCAGGAAGAATTATTTCCCGTGGAGAACACCTGCCCAGTTCCTTTGCAAGATTTTCCCTTACGGCTCTTTCGCCAAAACTTGTAGCACGGAATTCACCTGTGGTGACATCAACATAGGCAAGACCAGCCTGCCCTTTTTCGATGCAAACGCAGGCAAGAAAGTTATTTGCGTTGCCGTCAAGATATTCGCTTTCAGTTGCAGTACCCGGAGTAATGACTTCCACAACCTTGCGTTCCGTAAGGCCTTTCTTTGCAATCTCGCCAATCTGCTCTGCAATGGCAATTCTTTTTCCCATGCGGAGAAGACGGGCAATATAGATTTTTGATGCGTGATATGGAATGCCGCACATAGGATTGTCGGCACGATGGGTCAGCGTAAGGTTAAGCAGACGAGATACTTCTACGGCATCCTCGTTAAACATTTCATAGAAATCGCCCAGTCTGAAGAAAAGAACATCATCAGGATACTGGGCCTTGATGCCGCGATACTGAGCAATAATAGGTGTTTCTTCTGCCATTTCAACTACAATCCAAGCTGAGAAATAACCTGGTCTGTGATGTCAACAGAAGGACTGTACCAGAGGACGGAATTTGCTTCCTGAAGGTTAAGGATTGCACTGTAACCGCCGCTTTCTGCAACACGGGCAAGAGTATCGTAAAGCTGCTTGTAGAAAGCATTGTTTTCCTTAAGTGACTTCTTAAGGGATTCAAGTTCAGTATTCTTTGCGCTTGTATATTCATTGATGAAGTCAGTCTTCTTTGTAATCTGGGCTTCAATCTTCATTGCTTCCGAATCATTGCCCTTGCGCTGGTATTCGATTTTCTGATCGTTAAGGTGCTGAAGTTCTGCAACATGCTTGTCCAGTTCCTTCTGGAAATCTTCTTTCTTTGTTTCATAATTTCTGACCGGAGCAGAATTCCTGAAATATGCCTGGTAAACCTTGTTGGTATCAACTACAGCAAACTTTGTAATCTGCTGCTGCGCAAAAGAAGCTGCGGAAAAACCAAGTGAAAGGATGCATACTGCAAAAATATTCTTCTTCATAATAATAAACTCCTGAAAAAATACTATCTGTTAGCCATGTTGAATGAAAGGACAAAGTGCCAGTTGCTGCTCCACTTATAGTCCCCGTCACCGTCCTGGTCAGTGAATACGAATTCACCGTCCCTGAATTTACAGGTATTTGCAAAGATAAGCTTAAGAGGGAACTGCTGGATACAGAATCTCAAGCTAGGACCAAAACTGTAGTACCAGTCTTCTTTTGAAAGTCCACCGAATATGTCTTCCTGATTCTTTGTGATGGCAACTGCATCTGCAAAAAGATCAAAGGCGATTATGCCAGGAAGAATAGGACAGCGCAATTCAATGGAGTTGTTCCACATTGCATGTCCGCGTCCATAATTCTTGTTGTAAACTGTCCATCCGCGACCCATAAACATACCGTCAATGTAAAGCTGGTTGCTTCTCTTGATGTTTGTTCCTGGAGTTGGGAACTGGAAAGAAAGTGCAGAATATCCCATGAGAACCAGCTTAAGGTTAAAGGTGTCTGCAAAGTTATGGTCTACGAGAGTAAAGTACTTTTCAAACTTTGTATCAGTCCTGAGGTAGAATTCAGTTTCACCCCAGTCAGGAGCAAATGAAAGGACGCCTTTCTTGATGAGGCCGTACCAGGCAAGTCTCTGGCTAACAAACCAACCTCTTGAAGGGTCATAGGCAATGTTTCTTCCATCTGCAGAGAAAGAAGCCCAAAGGGAATTCTTTGGCTCCCAATTCTTGTTGTAGAAGCTGACTGAAGTATCATAAGGAACAAAAAGCTCGTCATCATAATCGTTGTAGAGGACGCTGTTTGTCATACCACCTGCAAGAGTGAAGATGGCAAAGTCCGGAGACCATCTCTTTGAAAGGGATGTATTGAAATTGAACTCGTTCTGCATGTACTTCATGTAGTAGTAGTCATCGTTAATATCACCGCTAGGCATGAGCTTGTTGCGGAGTGCGTAGTTTGTCGAGTGAGAATATCCGATGGAGAAATTTGCCGAAATCGGTTTTCCGAAAACCCAAGACTGGCCGTACCCCAGGGAAACCGACTGCTCGCTTGTAGAAAGAGTTGTGCTTGCAGATACTGCACGGCCTTCACCCCAAAGGTTTGAATCATGAATCTTTGCGTAGAGGGAAATAGGGAAATCGTTAGGATCTGAAACACCGGAGAAAGTGAATCCGACATCCAGGGAAGTTGTACTCTGCTCTTCTACAGTAAACACAATGTCTACAAGGTTTTCTTCCGATCCCTGAACAACTTCCGGTGCAACTGCAGAGAAATACTGAAGGTTGTAAAGGTTTCTCATACCGTTGCTGATCTTTGCATTGGAGAAAATATCGCCTTCATCAATAGGGATTTCACGACGGATTACATAATCCTTTGTCTTTTCATTACCCTTGATGATGATGTTTTCAATATGGCTTCTTGGTCTTTCGTCAATGTGAAGGACATAGGAAACAACCCTTACATCAGCATCCTTCTTCTGTTCAGGATAGAACTGGTTGGAAGTATATCCGTTTTCGTAATACTTGTTCTGGATGTTTGCTTTTGTTTCCTGGAATTTTGTTTCATTATAGATGGCGCCTGTCTTGAGGGTGACAAGCTTATCCAGTTCTTCATTTGAGAAGATCCTGTTGCCCTGGTAGGTCATTCCGCCATAAGTATACTGAGCACCTTCCGAAATGTGGAAAGTGATTGTAATTTCTTCACGGCTTTTTGCTTCGTTGTATTCAGAATCCTGAGAAACATTGAGGATCCTTGAATCTGCATAACCGCGGTTCTGATAATAGGTAAGCACTGCCCTTGAGTCTGCAGAAATGGAAGCATCCTGGAATGCACCGTTATTGAAAAGGCTTACTTCCTTCATTTTGAGCTTGCCCTTCAGTGTTTTTGAAGAAACAACCTTGTTACCCACGAAGTTAATCTTCTTTACTACGGATTTTTTTCCTTCGTGAATCTTGAAGTATACATAGGCCCCGTCATCCTTCATTTCATAGGAAGCATTTACAGTAGCTTTTGTATATCCCTTTTCAATGTAAAAGTTTCTGACTGCGCGTTCATCAAGAGAAACCTTTTCTTCTATAAATATATCGTCCCTCTTGAGGGAGATTTTTGCCTTAAGGTCTGAAGAATGAAGTCCGCTGTTGCCGCTGAATTTAATTCTTGCAACAATCGGCTTTTCCTGAACTACAACAATAAGGGTGACTGTTTTTCCCTCGTCATTGTTTTTTGTGGCCTTCACTTCAATGTCGTCGAAATATTCGATTGAAAAAAGCCTGTCGTAAAGTTCGCTGATAAGGTCGTCGGTAAAAGGCTTGCTTATGAAGCTGCTTGTAATGCCGTCAAGGTCGCCGTGCTTTACCGTCTTAAGGTTCTGAAAGTGAATCAACTTGATCGGTTTGTTGTAATACCAGTCATCAGGAAGTGAATTCTGTGAAAAGGCTGAAACAAAAACAGAAAGAAGAACAGCAAAAACAGAAAAAATAAAACGCCTATTATTAAATGACATAATTTATCCCCAAATTTTTGAACTTATCAGAACGACCATCGCCACGAAAGGGTTACGGAAGTGGCCTTTGCCCATGATTCCTGCATGTCGCTAAGGTCAGGTGCAAAATTCCAGCGGATGTTGCCAAATGGAGCATTGAATTCTAGACCGACTTCAGGCTGGAATACAAGGCCGTCACCCATTGCTTCGCTTGCACCAGCCATTTTCCTATCGTAGGTCCAGTGCAGAAGAGCATCAGCGTATACATCGCTTCCGAAATACTTACCAATATAAACAGTGGAATTGTCAAAAAGGTTACCGATGACAGAATTGTTTTCCGGTCTGTTCCCCATTTCCAACCCCTGCATGATAGTATTCTGCAAGGCCGTAGTTCTGAGTGAAAATATATCAAAATTACATAAATCACGCAATGAGTTCTCGAACCGACGAAGAAGAGTGACCTGAACACCGTAATCCATGCCCGATAGGACAAGGTTTCCCACTGATTCAGCATCGCCGGACACAATCTGCCCAAGCAAACTCATGATTTCCGATTCAGACCTTGCAGGAACAGAAGAAAGTACAGCGTTGAATCTTGAAAGATTCTGGGAAATGGCCGACAGAACGATGGTTACATTGTCACCGTTCGAATCCCTTTCACGGGTTTCCGCCCTTACGGTAATGTTAGGGTCAAAATGATCCTGGGTTTCATTGAGTATGAGCCTACCCTGCTTCAAATAGAAGTTTCTGTTCAAATACGAGATTTCCCCACCTCGGAGAACAATGTCGCTCTTGATGCTCCAGAGTCCGGTTGCAGTATCCGCCGTTACATAGATTGGTGTTGAAGGCGCAATAAGGCTTCGGAGGAAAGGATTAACATCTATCTGAACTTTGTGCCCGATCATAAGGGCAAGGTTTATGTTGAAGTCAATGGATGGCTTGTACCCGGTTTCCCCTGACTTTGCCTTTTTCTTCTTCTTTTTAGGGTTTATGTTGGAGTTGATTGGTTCAAGAATCTTTTCCTGTGTGCTCATGTTATAGGAAAGCTCTGAATTCTGGAGTTCTATTGAACCGTTAAGGGTAAGGGCCTGGTCTTCCAGAACAAGGGAAGCATCCACCGCCGTAAATCCCTTGATTCTAAAGTGCTCAACCTTGGCATCTACAGGGATCTTGAAGTTTTCAAGGGTGCGGATGTTTACAGTGAAATTGTCCAGTACCCACCTGTCCATGGAAATAAGGCCGCTGACAGCAACAAAACCGGTTCTTACGCGGAACAGGGTTTCCGTAAGGGAGATTTCTTCCGAAGAAAAGACAACTTTAATTTCATCCGTTGCAAAATGATCAGGAATAAACTGAGGAAGATTAAAGTCCGGGGCAACAAGGGCCATGGTGCCGCCGAATTCAGGGTCGCTCAAAGGACCTGAAATGGTCAGGTTGCCTGAAAGAACACCGGAATAAAGGGTGAATATGTCGGAATTGAAGATATAGGCAATCTTGCTCAAATCCCAGTGGAAACCGTTGAAGTTCATGTCTACAATCTGGTTTTTATAGGAACCGTCCATGGCAAAATGAAGGGCCTTGTCCTCTGCAACAGTAAAGGAAACATAGCCGTCATCAAGGATTTCCCCGTAGGCACCTATGTTTTCATCGGTTACAATATCCACTCGACCAGGAGAACGGATCAGGGAAAGGTGGAAAGGCTTGAAGGATTCTATGAAGTTGCTGTCCAGGCTTACGCAATCCGCATCAATGGAGAAGGCTTCCGGTATTCCTTTTTTATCAGTGTCGGAAAGGTTTGAAACAACAAAATCAAAGCCTGCGTCAAACTGCCTGTCCACACCGTTCATCTTGAAATGAACTCCGGCATTACCGTCGAAGGTATTCATGTCGACTGTGGCCTGCACTTCATCAACCTTGAAATACCTCCAGGAAACATCGGCCTTTGAAATTTCCAGCACATCGTCTATGTAAGTTGCATTCAGTCTTGCAACAAGGTTATTGCCGCCAATAAGAATGGAAGAATCAAGCACATCAATGGCATAGAGCGGATTTTCAAAGGTGCCGCTGGCATTTACATTGAAGGAGACTGTATTTCCTGCCCCCTGCCCTGTAATGAATCGGCTTATAGGGAAAGAGAAGATTCCGGTTGTAAGGTTGAAGTAAAGGTCCTTCTTGAAATTTGAAAGGGAGAACCTTCCCTGTGCCATGCTCCTTGCTTCTCCTCCGAAGGAAAGCTTTTCATTGGAAACAGGACTTTCAAGACTCACATTTACGACGGCATTTTCAAATCCGTTTTCAGAAGAATTCCAGACGATAAATCCATTTCCATCAAGGGAGGAAATGTTGTCCGAGTAAAGGATGTTTGAGGCAATAAGCCCCTTGTCGTTCATTTCGCCTGCAAAGACAATCTTAGGCTTAGACCTAAAATTGTCGCTCAATTCCGAGATTTCAAATTTATCGATGAATGCATCCCAGGTGCCGTTTCCGTTGATGCTGAAATTGGTGTCTACGGAAAGGGATGCAGAATAATTGCCATAGGAAAGAGGAAGGCTATTGCACCTTATGGACCCGTCCGTTGTCCTGCCGTAATTCACCATGGCTTCAAAACCGTAATTGCCGGTAATGGAAAGCCATTCGCCCCAGGCATATACCCCGTTGAACGCATAAGGGAAAGAATTAAGGTTAAGGTCAGTAAAGAAGTTAAGCTGCTTGAGTTTCCTGTCTATGTCAAGGGAACCTGTTGCAAGAATGGAATTGCTTCCATACATTACATCGATTCTGCTGAACGAAAAAGAAGTGTCGGTACCGTCAAAAGAAACGAATCCGATTTCCTTATCTTCCTTTGTGTTAGCGCAGATGACAACAGGAGCATTGTACATCAGGTGGTCAAAGTCGGTGGCAAAATAACATTCAACCTGAGTGATGTAAGGTTCTGCCTTCGGAATCTTAGGTCCCACACACGGTTCTTCCAGTTCGCCGTCAGTAAAGAAAGCCGCCGTCTTAAGGCCTGTGTCAAGGAAGAAGTTGTTGAGGGTTGCGGAAGCCTGAAGGTATTTGTTGTCTCCAAGCTGAAGGGTACCGTTTGCAGAAATGTGTCCTGGAGTACCGTATTCAGGGTGGGAATAGTCGTCGGCATCAATAACAAGGACAATGTTTTTTCCAAGGGATGCATAGGCCTTGAAGTTTGAGTAGGTGCACCATTTTCCAAAGCGAACTTCCGGCATGACGAAATCAAAGCCTTCGTTTGCCCTTGGCTTGAAATATGCAGTTGTTGAAAGCTTGTTGCCGTTTGAAAAGGCATAGTAGTCAAGATTAAGGGTTCCCCTAGGCTGGAGTTTAGGAATGTTGAATTCCCCTTTATAGCTGCCCTTGAAGATTCCCCCGTCTGCAGAAAGTTCCGAAATGTTAATGTCGGTGTTGTTTCCCCTGCAGTTTATGAAAACATTCTGCCCGTATTTAGTGAACCTCTTGCCCTTTGGCATTTTGACGGTTGTTTTTGTAATGTAACTGTACCTATTGTTTCTAAGGTCCATGAAGAAATTGGAATCTGTCGTAAAGATGGATCCCTTAAAGTAACTTATGAGGCCGTTGTATTCAGGAGCCCTGAACATGTCCAGAGGATTCAGGGCATTCATGCGGACCGTACTTTCCAATGAAAAACTGTCCAGATTAAAAAGAACCCTCAGGTTCAGAGGGAAAAAATTTCTGGTTGTTCTGACGATGAAGTTATGGTCCTTGTAATTGAGCAGGAATTCCTGATGCTTTACGGAATAAGCGGCACGCCTGTAATCATCAAGCCTTAGCCTGAAGGAACTTCCGGAAACATCGTTAAGAAGGTTTCCATCTATTCTATAAATGAAGCCGGCAGACTTATAGCCAAACATCTCAATGTTTGAATCCACATAGCCGTTGAGCCTTAGGAAAACAGAACTTGAAGAATTGTTCTTCCTTAAAAGAAGTTCCCTAAGGGCAAAAGAATATACATCCTTATTCAGGGAATATTTGAAGCGGACATTCTTTACCTGCACATCAAAGGGAACGGAGAATGCAATAGTCCTGACGAGGTTTTCAACAGAAGCAATGGTAAACTCCCTATCATCCTCTTCTTCCTTTGACGAAGAAAAAAGCCTCTGAAGGTTTTCATAGCTGCAATTGACCACGACAGTATTTATCGAAAGTTTTGTAAAGGCATGGTCAATGTCACCGTGAAGGAGATTTGAAAGCCTGTAATATATGGAAGTTTTCTTTACCGTGAGAATTTCTTCCCTGGTTTCTGCATCCCTAAGGACTATTCCGTTCAGCACTATGCCTGAAAGAATGGAAGGAGAAAGGGATTTGTACGAGATGGAAAGTCCAGTGCTTGATTCAAATTTTGCCAGGGCATCTGCCTCAAGGCTGCGCACAGTCTGGTCAACCTTTCTGTACAAAGGCCTGACCACCACCATGGCAATGGCAATAATTGCGAGGAATATGGAAATACCGAAAATAATTTTTAGTACCCTGAACTTCATACAAAATGTATATCCGATTTATTTTATCAGAAAATTCGCATTTAATGAAGAAGAGGAAAATCGGCGTTTTTTTAACCCGATATTTTGTGCTAAATCCAGGGAAGGCTTTTTCCGATAATGAAAGGGTGAAAAAATCTTTATTCAACGCATTGAAAATTTTCTCATTGTGCATTGCCCTTGCCTTCTGCGGAATCAACAGGGCTGACGCATATGTATGCAAATATAAAGAAGACTACTACAAGCTATACCATATCCACCACCAGCAGCTTTCTGATGATGTTCTTGAAAACATCTGGTGGCTGGAGCAGGCAGTCAAGGCCGATTTCTGCAATCCCCTTTACGCCTATACAAGAATTGAAAACGAAGCGGAATGGGAAAAATACCGCTGCCTTTTTCAGATGCACCTTAACCTTAAACTCATAGAGCAGCACCTTCGACTTGGAAGGATCTACGACAAGAAGGTGGCCTATTTTTATGACGCTCCGTGGAAAGATGAATACCTTAGAAACCTTGAAAAAGCAAAGTCCTGCTATGAAATCTGCTATGTTTACTGGCAGGAAGCTTCCCTTTGGGCAGAAAAGGCAAATGTGGGGAAATTCAATTTCCTATATTTGACAGGCCTTCAGAACTGGGAAGACGAAAGGGAACGCATCGGCAACGGAAAGCTTGATTACAAGAAGACTCTCGACCGTGAACTTGCACGACTCAACAAAGTTGTGGATGAACTTAAGGCAATGGACAAGACGGACGGCTGGAATGTCATTCAGCTGGAAGACAAGCAATAAAAGCACACAGGCAATTATTTATCAGAAGATTCCGAATGGAATTTTGCCGTGACAACATCATCTACAGTAATTTCTTCCTGGCGCAAAGTTTCCTTTTTCCAGGCTTCAAAATGTTTTTCCCTTAGTTTTTCCAGGGATTTTATTTTCTTCATGCATTCAAGGACAACGGCTCGCTTTTCATCGGCAACCATCTGTGCCTGAACCATTTCCTGCAGGAACATTTCTTTTTTTACATCAAGGCCAACAAAGTATTTTTCCATCTGACTCAGAATAAAAAAATCAGTCTGCCCTTCATTGGCTTTTGATGTCTTGACCCTGCTCAATGCTATGGCATCCAGTTCACGCTGAATTCTTGCAACCTCGGCATTTGCCTTGCCAAGCTCTGCTTCTGCCTGCTGCTGCTCGAATTTTCTGAGGTCTAGGATTTTCTGCATTTTGAACTGGAATTTCTTCATTCTTCAGTTTTAGTGGATGTGCAATCAGACAGGACTTTCTGAATATTCCTCTTCAGGAATTTCTATGCCGCTGACTTCCGAAAGTTTCTTGAGGGTATCTTCTATCGTAAGATGAGCATCCTGTTCCTGACAGAGGAATGCTTCAACCGCCAAATGATGCTCAATGGCTTCATCAACATCAAGGTTATTCCCTTTCTGATAGACACCGGCTGTAATGTAGTCTTCCTGCTCTGCATAGGTTGCAATCCATCTGCGAACCCGCTGAACCGCTTTTTTTGTATTTGCACCGGAAACACGGTTTGAAAGACGGCTGATGCTGGTAAGCATGTCTATGGCAGGATAATGCTGCTTTGAAGCAAGATCACGGCTAAGGACAATATGACCGTCAAGAGTACCGCGAACTTTATCTGCAATAGGTTCATCCATGTCGCCGCCGTCAACAAGAACTGTATAGAAAGCAGTGATGGAACCCTTTTCGTTGGTGCCGGTTCTTTCAAGAAGTTTTGGAAGCATGTCGAACACACTAGGAGGATAACCGCGCTGTGCTGGAGGTTCTCCATTTGCAAGACCGATTTCACGCTGGGCATGGGCGAAACGGGTAACGCTGTCAAAAAGAAGCATTACATCTTTTCCCTGGTCGCGGAAATATTCGGAAATTGCAGTAGCAACATAGGCTGCCCTTAAGCGGCAGATTGAAGGGGAATCTGAAGTTGCAACAACAACAACTGATCTTTTAAGTCCTTCTTCCCCAAGGTCCCTTTTGATGAAGTCTGGAACTTCACGGCCTCGTTCACCAATGAGGGCAATTACATTTATGTCTGCACTTGTATTTCTTGCAATGGTGGAAAGCAAAGTTGACTTACCTACACCGGAACCGGCAAAGATACCGATACGCTGCCCCTTGCCTGCAGTAAGAAGACCGTCAATGGCACGGACCCCGGTTACAATGCGGCGGTCTATGTCCTTGCGCTTCATTGGATTTGGAGAATTTGCTGTTGCAGGATAATATTCCTGGGCGGCAATGTCCCCTTTTCCATCCATGGCTTTTCCGGTTGCATCGATTACACGGCCAAGAAGATGCTCACCAACAGGAACTTCAAGAACATGACCTGAAGCCACGACAACGCAGCCACACTCAATTCCCTTTATGTCCCCGTAAGGTGTAAGCCTTACAGTCTTGCCTTCAAAACCTACAACCTCTGCAAGGATTGATGTATTCTGACTTGGAATGTGTATCGTACAGATTTCACCGATAACGGAACGAGGACCATTAGATTCAATGAGGAGTCCGTTTACACCGGTAACAGTACCAGTGTATTTAATCGGCTCGATGCGATTTACAGTATTGATGTATTTATCAAAAAAGTTTTCCATAATTTTCCCACCCAAATTATGAATTGCTTAAAGATCTGGATTGATTACTTCTGATTTACCTACAGTTTTAATTGGACTGATGCTGAGGATCTGAGTTTCAAGTTCAGAAAGCTGGCTTGAAATGCGTGCATCGATGGCACCGAAATCAGTTTCAACGATACATCCACCCTTGTCAACGGAACTGTCTTCTACTACAAAGATGTTCTTTATGTTTTCAACCTGATGGATGAATTCGCTGATATGTTCTGTAGTAAGCTTAACATCAGACATGTTTACGCGGAGTGTAACGTCTCCACTGCCCTTTACCTTTTTGAGAGCCTGCACGACATTGGACATGATGACGCTCTTCTGGTTTTCGGACATGATCTTTACAACCTTGTGTGCCATAAGGATGACAAGGCTTACAATCTGCTGTTCAGTGCCGTCAAGGATTTCCTGTCTCTTAGCCTGAACCGCTTCAATCATTTTATGGATTCGTTCAACAAGTCGTTCTGCTTCCTGATTGCCTTCCCTGTAGCCTTCTTCCTGGCCTGCGCGGAATCCGTCAGTTTCTGCCTTGCTGAAAATATCCTTTTCTTCATTGTGTGCCTTGTCAAGGATAGCCTGAGCTTCCATCTTGGCATCGCTGATGATTTTTTCTGCTTCTGCCTGAGCCTGAGCCTTAAGAACTGCTGCCTGATCAGCCTGATGCTTAACCTGATTGAAGGCCGCATTTTCAGCGTTCTTTACAATCTGGTCTGCGTCTGCCTGAGCCTTTTCAAGCATCTTCTGCTTTTCATGTTCCCAGGATGCCTTGAAAGCTTCTGCTTCACGGCGAAGGTCATCTGCAGTAGGACCTGTGTATTCAGGAACAACTTCAACAACCTCTTCTTTAGGAGGTTCGAAATTCTTTGTAAACTGGAGAACAACTTTATCTTCTTTTGTAGTTACTTCGTTTGACCTGAATACACTCTGTGCCATACTCTATTTCCTTATTACTTTTACTGATGGATTATACAACCATTTCGTCATCAGAAGAACGGGCAATAACGATTTCACCGCTGTCTTCGAGACGCCTGATGACAGAAACGATTTTCTGCTGGCTTTCTTCAACATCCTTAAGACGAACAGGTCCCATGTATTCCATATCTTCCTTAAGCATGCTTGCGGCACGCTTTGACATGTTCTGGAAAATCTTGTCCTGAACTTCAGTATCAACAGACTTGAGGGCCTTTGCAAGTTCCTGAGTATCAACTTCACGGAGAACTTTCTGGATTGCACGGTCATCAAGCATAACAATATCTTCGAAAACGAACATGCGTTTCTTGATTTCCTCTGCAAGTTCTGGATCGTCTTCTTCCAGGGTTTCGATGATGGCCTTTTCGGAAGAACGGTCAACAAGGTTAAGGATTTCAACGATGGAGTCAACACCACCGGCTGCAGTATAGTCTTCAGAAGACAATGTGGAAAGCTTCTTTTCAAGAACGCGTTCAACTTCACGGAGAACTTCCGGAGATGTACGGTCCATTGTTGCAAGACGCTTTGAAACTTCCGGCTGGATTTCAGGAGGAAGGTTCTGAAGGATCTGGGCTGCTTTCTGAGGTTCAAGATAAGCAAGAACCAAAGAAATTGTCTGCGGATATTCCTGCTGAACGAAGTTCAGGAGGTGTGCCGGGTCAGTTCTTCTGATGAAGTCAAAAGGACGAACCTGAAGGCTCGATGTAAGGCGGTTGATGATGTCGATTGCCTTCTGTGAGCCAAGGGACTTTTCGAGGAGTTCGCGGGCAAAGTCGATACCACCAGTGGTGATGAAGTTCTGTGCCTGCATGAGTTCCTGGAATTCTTCAAGAACCTGATCCTTAAAGTCTGCATCGATTGTATCGAGACGAGCAATTTCAAATGTAAGTGTTTCAACTTCGTCTTCACGAAGGTGCTTCATGACATCAGAAGCTACATCGCTTCCGACTGCAACGAGAAATATGGCTGCCTTCTGACGGCCCGTAAGGTTTTTGTAGTCTTTGGCTCCGCCTTTCTTTTTGCCTTTCTTTCCATCGACCATTTCTTCTGCCATAGCCTACTCCTCCTTGAGCCACATCGAAAGAACATTTGCCAGATCATGTGCCTTAAGTCCATTACTTGAAAGCACATCGGAACCACCGAGTCTTGCTGTTGCTGCATACTGAGCTGCGGCTGCTTCCGCATTCTGCTGCGCTCTGGCAATTGAATCTGGAGGAAGAAGGTTTCTTGAAATGCCGAAAGCACAAGTTTCTTCAAGAACTGAGTTCTCCAGATTTACATTATATTGTCCGCCCAAAGAAGCGAACCCTCTCTTGATTTTCTTTAATTCCGAATCAGAAAAGTACTTGCAGAGAGTTTCTGTAGTATAGCCCAATTCACCGAGGAGAATTGCAGCCTTTTCTTTTCCAGAAAGCCTAACCTGCTTTACGAAGCCATTCTGCATAGGGTACATCTGCTATTCCTCCATGAGCCAGGTACGGATGAGCATAGCAACATCTTCCGGATGTTCCTTTGCCATTGCGATTGCGTTCTCCTGGAGTTCTGCACGCTTGCGTTCCTCGACAGACATGGTAACTTCCATACCCTGCTGCTGAGCTTCCATAAGAGCCCTCTGACGGGCTTCTTCCTGTTCGCGGATTCTTGCTTCTTCTGCAAGACGGCGTCTCTTTTCGATTTCACGGCTGATGATGCGGAAGGCAATGAATGCAATGAGGATTACAGCTATACCAACAAGGCTGAACATGATTGTCTTGTTGCGCTGGAGTTTTGCAATGAATGCCAGGTCTTCTGCATTGTGTTCATCAGAGCGGTCGAAAGGAATGTTTGTAACGACAACATTGTCGCCGCGAGCCTTTGTATAACCGACGGCACCCTGAACAAGTGCCACCGCATTCTTGAGTTCTTCCTCTGAAACAGGAGTATACTTTCTGCGAAGGTGTCCCCTTTCAAGGATAGGAAGGTTCTTTTCGCTGTATTCAAGTTCCCACCTACCGTCGATGTTAACGGAAATGGTAACGCGGTCAATTTCAGGAGATGTGTCCTCGCTTACATTCTTTTCACCGAATGCATAGTTCTTCTTTGCGGCAACTTCCTCAGACTTTCCGATTACATTCGACATGTCGCTGTAAACTGGAGGATTGTTTCCGTCGCTCTTTGCAGGGCCTTCAGGATTGTACCCTGTACCCGTAAAGGACTTGTTGATTGTTTCTTCCGAAACAACGATTTTTTCAACGATTTCAGAGTCGTCGTAAGGAGTGTTCGGATTGTCTTCCTTAAGGATTGTAGGAAGGATCTGTCTTGAAGTTGTAGTGCGCTTTGAAGTGTTCATGTCAATCTTCATGTTGGCAATCTGAACACGCTTGTCACCGAATGTTACCTGGAGTGCCTTGAGGACACGGCTTGCATATTCAGTTTCAAGCTTAAGGATGATGCGCTTTTCTTTTTCGATGTTTGAAAGGCGGTCGCTTTCTGCCATTCCTTCAAAGTCATTGATTTCCTGGCCTGTAGCACCGTCTACGATTGAGATGTTGTCTGCCTTAAGTCCTTCAACGGCACGCATGATAAGGTTCTGGATACCCTTGATCTGCTTTTTGTCTTCAAGGATATTCGAGCCGCCGCGCGAATAAAGGATTACGCTGGCTGTTGTTGGATTCTGATTTGATGAGAAGAGAGATTCTTCCGGGAGTGTGAGAACAACCTCTGCCCTCATGATTCCGTCAAGAGATTCAAGATGAGACTTGACTAGAGATTCCATGGACCTTTTCCAGTTAACCTGGTCGTCAAACTGTGTGCGGGACCATCTTGTAACATCAAAAAGAGCAAAAGAGTCCATGCGGGAAGGAGCAAGTCCTTCTGCAATGAGCTGGCTTCTGTATTTCTTTGCGATTGCTTCGTTTTCTACATAGATGTAGTTGTCGGAAGAAACATATGCATGGGTCCTGCTGTCCTCATCAAGGCGAGTAAGGATTGCAGACCTTTCCTGTTCATCATTTACAGGAGCACTGAAAAGTTTTACTGCTGTTGGGCGTGAAGACATCCTTGCCATAAGAACAACGGCAACAATCACTGCAAGAATAATTCCACCAGCAATTGCTTTTTGGAGAACTGTCCATTTGCCCCATTTTGTTTTAATGGTTTCTGTACTTTTTTTGAACCATTCGTTCATAATCCCCTCCCATGAACGAATATAGTATTTATTGAAGTTTGTATGCTTTTCCCACCCGCATAAAAATTCCAATTATGAATGAAAAATTTTACCATACAAATTCAAATTTGACTAGTATTTTCTATATAAAATTTATCGCATTTACACACAATCTCCGGAATAAATTCAGGAGACCGTGCAATTTTTCATTATCTGTTCTGAGAAAGGTCTGTCCAGCCCTTTACAACGCGTTCAATTACAGTCTGAGCAAGGTTAAGGGACATCTGTGCCTTTGCCATTGCAGTGGTTACATCATGGATGTCAACGCTGTCTGGATCTGTGATCACCTGTTCCTGAAGTGCAGAAACATTAAGCTGCTGGGAATTCATCTTGTCCACAGCTTCAAGAAGGTAACTCTTGAATGTTCCTGTCTTTGCAACACCGTTGTTTTCGCCGTTTACGCCGCCAACATTGATGTTTGTATTGATTGCTCCCGTTCCCATATGGGCAGGATGTGTTTTGTTCAATTCAAGTGTTCCAATAGTCAAATTCATTTTTATCCCCTCGAACTAGAATTCTACACTACTTTTGCGGTGTAGCGCCAGCATTTTTTTTACTATCTTGAACCGATATCAAGGGCTGAAGCGAACATTTCCTTGCTGCCCTGGATTACGCTTGAGTTGGCTTCGTAAGCGCGGTTGGCAGAGATCATGTCCACCATTTCGTTCACGATGTTTACATTTGGATATTCTACATAGCCCTTGTTTGGACCAGACTGAATTGCATCAGGATGTGTCGGATCGTATACCATTCTGCCCTGTTCAGTATCCTTTGTGATTTCGCGGACACGAACGCCAAGACCAGGACCATTGTCCCTTGCAGAATCAAGGAAAGGTGTCCTCCACTGTGGATTCTTTGAAGCTATTGGTTCCACTACAACCGACTGCCTTCTGTATGCACCGCCTTCCTGTGTGCGTGTAGAAGTTGCATTGGCAATGTTGTTTGAAATAACATCTGTACAAAGGCGCTGAACGCTCATTCCTGTAGATGCAATGTTAATGCTTGTAAACAATCCCATGATATTCTCCTTTCAAGTTATCCTTGTAAAACTCTGGTTTAGATTGACTTCATTGCAGTGTTTACCTGCGAAAATTCAAAGTTTGTAAGCTGAGTGAGCAGGCGGTACTGCATCTGGATCTGAACAATCTTCATTGCCTCTTCTTCAGCATCAACATTGTTTCCGTTAGGCTTTGAAGTTGAAACGAAGTCCGTTACGCGCCTTGGTTCAACATTATGCCAGTCCCTTGGAGTTTCACTTGAAATGTGGCGCTCGTCAGTTGTGATCATGCGGAATTCGTTGTGGCTGTTGTCGCGGCTTTCAAAAGCTTTCTTAAGTTCGCTTTCGAAGTTCACAGACTGCTTCTTGTAGTTAGGAACATCACTGTTTGCAATATTGTTGGCAGTCACCTGATAGCGCAGGCTTGAAACATCCATTGCGCGCTGGAGTAAATCGATTGAATTTGAAAAACTGTTCATACCCATACTTCAATTTTCGGAAAATGAAAAAAAAAGTTTAGGAAAAACAATTCACAATTCACAATTCACAATTTTCCTGAAACCATCTTCTAATTTTTTTGTTTATCCTTATAATTATGAATATGAAAAGATATTTTCTGATGTCAATTTTCCTATTGGCCTTAGCAGTGCCTTCTTTCGCAGGTAAGAAATTTACGGACCAGGAACGCACGGTAATCGATGCTTTCTGGAACCTCCGCATGGAACTTACCCGCCTTGAAAACAAGGCAGACGCCGTAAATGCAATAGATTCCTTTCCTGAAGAAAACAGGGACCAGGTGGGCAAGCTCGGCAAGGAAGCCTATCTTCTCCTTGAATGCCTGATGACAATGGAGCGCTACAATTACATTTATTCATTTCCAGGCGAAAGCAAGGAATCCAGAAAACAGTTTGTAAACCTCAGGAACAAGCTGAAGGAATACCTGGAAGACAAGTCTGACAGTGAACTTACCCCTGAAATCTGCCTCTGTTACGCAGACATAACATCTTATTATATGTCCTATTCCATCAAGGACATCCTCTTCAACGGAACAACCGTCAAAAAGTATCAGGAAAGGGCCCTAAGGGTGGATCCAGAGTTTGCACCTGCCATGATCAACCTTGCCCAGTGGTATTACTATGCACCGGTCTTCTTTGGCGGATCAAAGGAAATGACAAGGGAATGGCAGAAAAAATCAATCCTCTGTGCAAGAACAAATGCAGAAAAATTCTATGCAAAGACAGCCCACTCCCAGTTCCTTTTTGAAATGAAGGAATATGAGGAAAGCAAGAAGCAGCTGGACGATTGCGAGCAGCTTTGTCCGGGAAGCAACCTTGTAAAGCTCCTGAGGGAACAGAATGCACTCGGAAAATCCCTAAACGACTACAACAAGGAAAGGTCGAAACTCCTGAAATCAGCAGACGACTACAAAAAGAAAAACAACATCAATGAATGAAATGAAAAAAGACTTCACGGAATGTGAAGTCTTTTTTTTACTTTTGGATTCCCGGCTAGAGGATGTACCTTTCAAGGTTCTGGTTCTGAACGATGCCGGAAAGCCTCTTGTCTACAAAAGAGGAGTCAATGACTATCTTTTCACCGCTATGCCTGTCAGCATCAAAGCTAAGCTCTTCAAGGACGCTTTCAAGAATTGTATGGAGGCGACGGGCACCAATGTTTTCCTGGTGGCTGTTTACATCCTCAGCAATGAAAGCCATTCTGTCTATGGCTTCTTCCGCAAACTCAAGTTCCACCCCTTCCGTTCCAAGAAGCGCCTTGTACTGCTTTACAAGGGCATTCTTTGGTTCCGTAAGGATCCTCTTGAAATCTTCCTTCTTGAGGGCTTCAAGTTCTACACGGAGAGGGAAACGGCCCTGAAGTTCCGGAATCAGGTCGCTTGGTGCAGACACGCTGAAAGCACCGGCACCGATGAAAAGGATGTGGGTAGTATTAATTACGCCCCACTTTGTATTTACATCGCAGCCTTCAACAATCGGAAGGATGTCGCGCTGAACGCCTTCGCGGCTTACCTCTGCCCTTCCACCGTCTCCACCGCGGGTTGCAATCTTGTCTATTTCGTCGATGAAAATGATTCCGCTCTGCTCAACGCGGTTCTTTGCTTCATCAGCCACCTTGTCATTGTCTGTCTGGCGGTCAAGGGTCTGTGACATGAGTATGTTGCGGGCTTCACGGACAGTAACGGTCTTTTTCTTGCTTCTTCCGCCGTTAAGCATATCCTGCAATCCGCTAAGGCTGTCCTGAATGTCTTCAGGGTTTCCACCCATCATTCCCATGCTGAAATTTGCCTGCTTGTGTACAGTAACTTCAACTTCACGGTCTTCAAGTTTTCCTTCGCGAAGCATCTGTCTGAACTTTTCGCGGGTTGAAGACATCCTTTCCTTTTCTTCAGAAGATACTTCAGGCTCCTTCTTTTCTTCCTGAAAATTGTTTTCCGAACCAGGCTTTGGCATGTCTATCTTTATGAGGCTTCCCTGAACCGGGCTGTTTTCACCGAAAATATTACCCAGGACCTGGGCAAACTGCTTTGGCTCTTCATTGCTCCTGCTGGACCTGGAACCGCTGCCAGGAAGCAAAAGGTCAAGAAGCTGTTCTTCTACAAGGGGAAGGCACTTTTCGCGGAGTCTTTCCTGCATTTCGGCCTTCACCATGTTTACGCCCACAGCCATAAGGTCGCGGACCATGGATTCAACATCACGGCCAACATATCCGACTTCAGTATACTTTGTTGCTTCCACCTTAAGGAAAGGTGCCCCGCAAAGTTTTGCAAGGCGACGGGCAATTTCAGTCTTACCGCAGCCTGTAGGTCCCATCATGAGGATGTTCTTTGGCGCAACTTCGTCCCTCATTTCCTCCGGCAGCTGAATGCGGCGCTGGCGGTTGCGGAGTGCAACGGCAACAAACCTCTTTGCCTTGTTCTGACCGATGATGTAATTGTCAAGTTTTTCCACTATTTCGGAAGGTGTGTATCCCTCTATTTTGTTTGCCATGAGTCAGCTCCTTAAAGTTCTTCTACAACCACATTGTTGTTTGTGTAGATGCAGATCTGTCCTGCAATCCTAAGAGACTTTTCCGCAATTTCCTTTGCCGACAAAGTGCTTGATTCCATGTAAGCCATGGCAGCAGAATAGGCGTAGTTGCCTCCAGAACCGATGGCAAGAATGTCGTTTTCAGGTTCAATGACATCTCCGCTTCCAGAGATCAAAAGGATCTTTGATGAGTCAGCAACAAGAAGAAGTGCTTCAAGCTTGCTCATGCTTCTTTCAGTGCGCCAGAGTTTTGCAAGTTCAACTGCAGCGCGGGTAAGGTCACCGTTAAAGGTCTTAAGCTTTTCTTCGAACTTGTCAAAGAGAGTGAAGGCATCTGCTGTGGCCCCCGCAAATCCGGTAAGGACCTTGCCGTCATAGATCCTGCGAACCTTACGGGCATTCCCCTTCATTACGGTGTTTCCCATGGTTACCTGACCGTCACCGGCCATGGCAACCTTTCCGTCTTTTCTTACGGCAATAACCGTGGTACTTCTTATTCTGTTTTCCTTATCCATATTCTGTTCCTCTATGTCGATTTATAACAACGGCCCTGCCCCTCAATCCTTTTTTCCTGAATGAGGAAAGGCCTGCTCGTATACCTGTTTAAGTCGCTCCATGGTAACATGGGTATAGCGTTGGGTCGTGCTTATGCTGGAATGACCGAGCATTTCCTGGACAACCCTTATGTCTGCCCCGCCGTTAAGCATCTGGGTTGCAAAGGTATGGCGGAAAGCATGTGGCGAAATCTGCCTTCCTGTCCCTTCAATTCCACTGTATCTCTTTACAATGAACTCTATTCCATGGGGAGTAAGGGCAGTCCCCTTCTGGTTTATGAACACATTTTCAACGGGAGACGCCCCGTCCTTTTCATGCATTGGAAACCGTTCCCTGCGTTCCCTAAGGTATTCTCCAAGGGCTTTTCTTGCATCCTCTTCAAAGTATACCCTACGGTCCTTCTTTCCTTTACCGGTAACGACTGCACTTCCATAATCTGAAGTAAAATCAGAAAACTTTAGGTCCGCCATTTCGCTTACACGGCAACCGCTGGAATACAGCATTTCAAAAAGCGCCTTGTCCCTGGCCACCCAGAGCAAGGGGCCGTTTTCCGGCTGTGCGCAGATGTCATCCACTTCTGTCTGCGTCATGAATTTTGGAAGGTGCTTTGGCCCCCTTAAAGTCTTAAGTTCCTGTGACGGATTTTTCTGAATGTATCCGAATCTCTTTGCGTAGGAAAAAACACCCCTTACGGCGGCAATGAACCTGTTGATGGAAGTAACCGAATACTTCTTCCTGCTCAGGTCCCCTATGCACGCCCTAAGGTCATCAAGGGTAACGGCATCAAGCCTGCGTTCCTTTCCAAGGAAGTCCAGAAGGTGAACAAAGTCCTGCCTGTAACCGGTAACGGTATTGTCAGACAGGCTTCTTACGCTTGAAAGATAGACGAGAAATTCCTCACAGCACTGAGACAGTAATTCTATCATTCGCCCTTGCTTTTCTTGTCAGCTTCGTTTGCAGCAGCAAATTCACCTGCAGCTTCTGCAGCAACAGCTTCATCAACAGAGTGAAGGTAATCGCAGGCAGGGTTAATGCAGCTCTTGTATGAACCGTTCTTTTTGTCGTACTTTTCAACAAGGAACCAGTTGCACTTTGGACAGTAAACATCAATAGGCTTGAAGTGAGAAATGAAGTCGCATTCAGGATAGTTTGTACATCCGTAGAATTCCTTTCCGCGTCCCTTTGTCTTTCTTGCAACGATTTCACCGTTACAGCCTTCGCGAGGACACTTTGCCAATGGAACTGACTTTGTATTGTGGCAGTCCGGGAATCCTGAACATGCAAGGAAGTAACCGAAGCGGCCAAGCTTCTTCACCATGTTCTTTCCGCACTTGTCGCAAACCTTGTCTGTCTGTTCGTCAAGGAAGCCCTTCATGCTTTCTGTAGTTGCCTCTACTTCATCAACCCTTGACTTGAAAGGAGAATAGAAGTCGCGGATCATGTCGTTCCATACAACCTGATCCTGGGCAACACCGTCCAGCTTAGCTTCGATTTCTGCAGTAAACTTTTCGTTGATTACTTCAGGGAAAGCTTCAACAAGAATCTTGTTGATCATGCGTCCAAGCTGAGTTGGTACAAGCTGCTTGTTGCTTCTTGTAATGTAGTAGCGGTCGATGAGAACGCTTACGATAGATGCGTATGTAGATGGACGGCCGATTTTTGTATCATCAAGGAGTTCGATGATGGAGGCATCCGTATATCTTGCAGGGCCCTGTGTAAAGTGCTGGTCAGGATGGAATTCCTTTGATTCAACAACTTCACCCACCTTGAGGGATGGAAGGCTTCCTGTAACTTCTTCCTTTGATGAAAGAAGCTTGATTACTGAATAGAATCCCTTTTCACTGAGTTTTGTAGAAGAAATCCTGAACACTGCATCCCCTGCAGAAATCTCGGCAGTTGTAGTGACAGTCTTTGCATTTGTCATCTGGGATGAAACGAACCTTTCCCAAATGATCTGGTAAAGGCGGAGCTGATCGCGGGTAAGGTATTCCTTCATGTCGTCCGGCGTATATGTAACATAAGTTGGGCGAATGGCTTCATGGGCATCCTGAGCATCCTTTCCCACTGCATAGGCAATGGCTTCGGAAGGAAGCTGGTCAGGATAGTTCTTTCCGATCCAGCCGCGAACTTCTTCAAGGGCGCTGTCGGCAATGCGGACAGAGTCAGTACGCATGTAGGTGATGAGACCCACATTGTTTTTTCCTACCTGAATACCCTGGTAGAGCTGCTGCGCAATCTGCATTGTTTTTCTTGCATTGAAACCGAGCCTGTTGGCTGCCGCCTGCTGCATCTTTGATGTGGTGAAGGCAGGCTTAGGCCTTACTGTCTTTTCTGTGGACTTTATGTCTGTAACCTTGCATTCAGAGTTCCTGATTTCCTCGATGATGGCCTTTATTTCAGCCTCGCTCTTGAATTCAGGAGTCTTTCCCTGATACTTTGCAAGATGGCAGGTAAAGGTTGACTTTCCCTTCTGGAAGTCGGCGTCAAGGCTCCAGTATTCTTCAGGAATGAAGGAATCAACTTCATCTTCCCTTTCACAGATCATCTTGAGGGCAACCGACTGAACGCGGCCCGCACTGAGTCCGTTCTTAACCTTTTTCCAAAGGAGAGGAGAAAGATTGTATCCTACAAGACGGTCAATTACACGACGCCCCTTCTGGGCATTAACCATGGCTTCATTGATTTCATGAGGATCTGCAAGACCTGCGTTTACTCCTTCAGGAGTAATTGTCTGGAAAATGACGCGCTTGATTGGAGCATCGGTCTTTTCCTTGAGGGCATTGTTCAAGTGCCATGCAATTGCTTCCCCTTCACGGTCAGGATCGGATGCAAGGAGAACAAGGTCTGCATTCTTTGCATCTTTCTGAAGTTCCTTAAGGAGCTTTGCCTTTCCGCGCACGGTAATGTATTCAGGTTCAAAATTATTTTCGATCTGAATTGCCATGCGGCTCTTTGGAAGGTCAATTACATGACCGATTGAAGACTTTACATTGTATTTGCTGCCAAGATAATTACCGATGTTTTCAGCCTTGTGAGGAGACTCAACGATGATGAGGGTCTTCTTTGTTTTCTTAGGGGCTG
>JAUNCR010000035.1:11356-23913 GCA_030526505.1 Spirochaetales bacterium | reverse complement strand
AGTGAATTACATAGCATCAATGTTTACATCAAAAGAAGATTTGATGGGGTTCATTAAGCAAGAGGATAAGAGAAAGTATATGGAGTATGAGAATAAGTTTGTTCTTTCAGATAGTGTGGCTCTAAATCTAATCAAAAAACTTTTCCATATTTCTTCCCCCTATAGATTGGAACGCCTGCCGATCGAAGACCAATCTACAAAATGCAATATTATGAAAAAGAACGGACTCTCAATAAATCAAATTGCCAGAATTACCGGAATAAGTCGTAGAATAATTAGGAAAGCTTAAATAAATACTATTTGAAATGCAGATATTAAAGGGTGGTGAATACCATCCTTTTTATATGACCGTATGTGAGTTCTTGTGTCGTTTAAAAAAAAGAATCTTTAAGAATCAGCAGAATATGTATGGTATGAAATATCTTTTCTCAATCATAGGGGGCTGTCCCCTTGATAAGAAAAACGAAAGGGACTGTCCCCATCGTTCTGAGATCGAGTTATTAAAACCCAACTTACCTCCAAAAAAAAGGACCCCTTCCGGAGTCCTTTTTTTTTATCAATCAGTTACTATTAGCAGTTTTCGCTGAAGTACTTGATTGTTCTTACCATCTGTGATGTGTAAGAGTTTTCGTTGTCGTACCAAGATACAACCTGAACCTGGTATGTGTCATCGTCGATCTTAGATACCATTGTCTGTGTTGCATCGAAAAGTGAACCGAACTTCATTCCGATAACGTCTGAAGAAACGATTTCATCTTCGTTGTAACCGAAAGATTCTGTTGCAGCAGCCTTCATTGCAGCATTGATTCCTTCCTTTGTTACATCCTTACCCTTTACAACTGCTGTGAGGATTGTTGTTGATCCAGTTGGTGTTGGAACACGCTGTGCTGAACCAATGAGCTTTCCGTTGAGTTCTGGGATTACGAGACCGATAGCCTTTGCAGCACCTGTTGAGTTAGGTACGATGTTCTGTGCACCAGCACGTGAACGGCGGAGGTCACCCTTGCGCTGTGGACCGTCGAGGATCATCTGGTCTCCAGTGTAAGCATGGATTGTAGACATGATACCAGACTGGATAGCTGCGTACTTGTTGAGAGCATCAGCCATTGGAGCGAGACAGTTTGTTGTACAAGAAGCTGCAGAAATAACTGTGTCGTTCTTTGTAAGTGTCTTGTGGTTAACATTGTAAACGATTGTTGGGAGGTCGTTTCCAGCTGGAGCTGAAATTACAACCTTCTTTGCACCTGCTGTGATGTGAGCAGAAGCCTTGTCCTTAGCACAGTAGAAACCTGTACATTCGAGAACAACGTCTACCTTGTTTGCTGCCCATGGACAGTTTGCTGCATCTTTTTCTGCAGAAATCTTGATTTCCTTTCCGTCTACGATGATTGAATCTTCTGTAGCTTCTACAGTGTGCTTTCCTTCACCGATGCGACCACAGAATCCACCCTGTGCTGTATCGTACTTGAGAAGGTGTGCAAGCATCTTTGGGCTTGTGAGGTCGTTGATAGCTACAACTTCGTAACCTTCAGCTTCAAACATCTGGCGGAATGCCAAGCGACCAATGCGGCCGAAACCATTAATAGCAACTCTAACTGCCATAATTATTCTCCTTGAATAAATATTATTCTAATCGGCGATATTTTATTCTTATTACAATATTATGTCAATGAAATGAATCTTGAAAGAATGGTATAAAGATAACTTTCTGTTAAAAAAATTAAGGTTTTTTTTCTCCAATTTATGGATTAAAATATATTCATTATGAAGAATCTGAAGTTTCTTGTAATGACAGAAGAGATTTGTTCTGACTATTCTCGCCAGGTAATAGACGGTATTTGCCACCTATGCAACCAGAAGAAAATCGAGTGTGTGGTTTGCAATGTCCGCAGTCCAAAGTATTGCGAAGGAATCTTCGAATATCAGTATTGGGCGGGGGCAAAACTTCTTGAAGTCAAGGATGTTGATGTAGTCATCGTTCTGACAGGAATCTATTTCTCCACATATTCTGCAGAGGAATTCGCAGAAGTTCTTGAACCGTTTAAGGACAAGAAAATAATTTCCCTTTCACAGAGACTTCCGATTAAAAATTCTTGGGCGATTCTTTCCGACAATGAAACCATTTTTGAAAGTGCATTTGATTTCCTTGTAAAAACCTGCGGTTCAAAAAGAATTGCATTCATGACTGCAAACAAGACCACCTCCATCGAATCGAAGATGAGGTTTGACGCATACAAAAACAACCTCAGAGCCTACAGGATGATTTATGATGAGTCCATAGTTTTCCATGGAAAATTCACGATGAACTCAGCCTACGAAGAACTTGAAGAAAGGCTTGGCAAGGATTGTACTTCAGTTGATTTTGACACTTTCATTGCGGCCAATGACCAAATGGCTTTGGGGGCAATGGCTTTTTTCAAGAACCATGGAATTAAAGTTCCTGATCAGGTGAAGGTTCTTGGATACGATGATATTAATGAAGCTGCTGCTGTTCAGCCATCTTTGTCTTCAATCAGTCCATTTAACTTTAACCTTGGATACAATGCTGCTATGACAGCCTTCATGATTTCCAATGGCATTGATGCACAGAAGGAATTTACTTCTCCTGCAAACCTCATCATCAGGGAATCTACGGGATATGAACACTGTCAGCATAAAAAGACTTTGAGGACTGAAGCTCTCAATCAGCTTATCCTTCGAGGTTACGACAACACCTACATCTACTATCTTCTTGATACGATCCAATGCAATGATGCCCTTGAAGTTTTCCTGAAAAGAATTCAGAAAACTCTTAAGGAAGTTGACATTAAGAATTTTGCGGTTGTTCTCTATGATGAACCTGTCTATTACAATAGGCTCACTGAATTTAAAATGCCTGAAAGGGTTAAGGTTGAATATGTTTATGAAAACGGAGAAGGAGTTCTTCTTAAGGATGAATATTTTTCTCCAAGGGAACATATAATTCCTCCTAAGGTTTTTGAAAATTCTTGTGAAAACTATATTTCTCAGGTGATTTACTACGGAGAAAAGCAGTACGGCTATATGGTTTATTCCATTGGAGAACGCGGGCTGGTTTTCTATAACCTTTATGCAAAGGCCCTTTCAAATGCCATTGCCAATGCCTATGAATACACAACCCAGTATGTTAAGAATCTTGAACTTCAGATGGAAAACTATGAACTTGAACAGACCTCGAGAACTGATGAACTTACGGGAGTTCTGAACAGAAGAGGACTTGATATTCAGGGACAAAAGCAGATCGATTATTCTGTTGCAACAGGATGCCGTGGTCTTGTTTTCTATGGCGATATGAACGGTCTGAAGAAAATCAATGATACCTATGGTCATGAATTCGGTGATAAGGCTATCAAGGCGGAAGCAGAAGTTTTGAAGAGTGCATTCCGTGCTACCGATACTGTCGGAAGAATTGGTGGTGACGAATTTGCCGTAGTTGCTGCCGGATTCCCAATCAGTAAAGTTCAGGAACTTAAAGATAAAGTTGAATTAAGGTGCGTGGAAATAAGGGAGAAATATCAGTTGCCTTTTGAAATTTCCATAAGCCTTGGTGCCGTTGAATTTGATGAGGATCATTCTGACCTTAATGATCTTTTGAAATTTGCAGATCAGCAGCAGTATGTTGAGAAAAGGAAATTTCATCAGGAAAAAAAATAAGGTTTATTTCCTGTTGATTGTTAGTCTAAGTCGAAGTGCTTCTTCAATTCGTTGAGGACAGCCCGCTTGTTTCCGCACCAGGCCGGTTCAATCAGAAGGAATTTTGGCCCGTCTCCCGTAAGCCTGTGTAGAACTGTTTCATCTGGCATCAAGTCTGCAAGTTCCTTTATAAAACTGCAGTATTCATTCAAGTCTGGCAGAGTCCATGGATTTTTTTCATAGGCTTCTGCCATTTTTGTTTTTCTTAAAATCTGCAGGAGCTGGAATTTTATTCCGTCGGGTGGTGGTGTAAGGCCGGCAAGGTAAATGGCAGTTTCCCTCATCATTTCCTTTGTTTCACCTGGTAGCCATAGTATTGTGTGGACAATTACGGATAGTCCGTTTTCCTTTAACTTCCTGTAGGTGTCGATGAAAGTGTTTAGCCTGTAGCCCCGGTTTATTTTTTCAGCCGTGCTTTCATGGATTGTCTGGAGTCCAAGTTCCACCCACACCGGTTTTGTCTTGTTAAGTTCGGAAAGAAAGGCGATCATCCTGTCGCTGATACAGTCGGGTCTTGTTCCGATTGAAAGGGCGCAGATTTCCGGATGGCTGATTGCTTTTTCAAAGATGTTGGAAAGGTCCTCAAAGGTGTTTTCTTTTGTCTCGTAAGTGTTTGAGAAAGACTGAAAGTAGGCGATGAATTTCACCGGTTTTCTTTTGGGAAGTTTTGTAGAAATGTTTTCAATGCCTTTTTCAATCTGGCCTTCAATGTCTCCGAAAGTCTGACCGAATTCTCCAGATCCTCCTTCGGAACAAAATGTGCAGCCGCCTTTGGAAATCGTGCCGTCACGATTTGGACAGGTGCAGCCTGAGCTAAGGGAAATCTTGTATACCTTGCAGCCAAATTTTTCTTTAAGCCAGCGGTTAAGTGTAATGTCGCTCATTTTTTTGCAGGTGCCGAGTTGCGTTCCCAGAAAACACCCTGGCTGTATCCCTGGATGCTTTTGTCTTCGTCTGCCATAAGGATTCTTTTTGCCGCATAAAGGCAATACTCTTCGTTCAGTTCAATCCCGCAAAATCTTCGCCCAAGTTTTTTTGCCGTAACTGCGCTTGTTCCGCTTCCAAGAAACGGATCGAATACAAGGCCGTTTTCTGGGCAGGAAGCAAGAATCAATTTTGCACAGAGTTTTTCCGGTTTCTGTGTAGGGTGGTCCGTGTTTTCAGGCATGGACCAGAAGGGAATGGAGATGTCGTCCCAGAAGTTGGAAGGATATGTAAGGCGGAAATTACCATCTTCCGTTTCCTGCCAGTCCTTTGGTTTTCCATTTTCTTTGTATGGTGCAATGACCTTTCTTTTTTGCTTAACGGATTCAATGTCAAAATAATAGTCGGATGGATTTTTCACTGCAAACCAGATGTCTTCCATTCCGTTCTTCCAGTTGCTTTTTGCACCCCGTCCTTTTTCCCTCTGCCAGGTAATGCGGTTGAGTACTGTCAGGTTTTTCTCAAGACTGCGCTGAAGGGCAGAAGTGCATTTCCAGTCGCCGCAAAGGTAAAGGGAACCGTTGTCTTTAAGTTTTTTACATACTTCTGGAAGCCAGGAGTCTACATAGTCTTCGTAATCGGAATCTTTCATCGAATTGAATTTGGTGCCGTTGAAATTCTTTGAAAGGTTGTATGGCGGATCGATGATGATAAGGTCTGCAAATCCATCCGGCATCATCCTTAATGTTTCAAGAATGTCGCCGTTGAAAATTTTGTTTTCTATTGAAGGATTTTTTTTAAGTTCTTTTGAGGAAGATATTGTTTTTTTCAGCGATGGAATTTCTTCAGGCAAAACCGTTAGGGTCCTGTTCCTTTCAGCTCTAGCTTTTTTTTCTGCCATTCCTATTCCTTCCCGCATATCCACCAGCAAAGGCTGCACATGTCATTGCATTTGCCCTTTGGAAGAAGTTTTGCTTTCTGCATTTCCTTCGCCTTTTGCAGCAGTCCTTCTGTATAACATAGGAAAACCATTTTGTTTTCTGATGCGTTTTTCATCAGGGTGTCAAAAGTATCCTTTACCGTACCGATGAAAAGTTCCTTCTTCTCATTTGCAAAGCCACAGCAAGGTGCAATGTTGCCGTCGGAATGAACATAGAAAACATTGCCCGTGTATTGACAGTAATCTTCGGCAAACCACTTTCTATCATTCAGCTGGATTTTTTCATCTGGCATGAAGCTTTGTGCAAATCGAAATACTGAAAGTTCAGAGCCTTCTTTGTCCATAAGGATTGCCGAACCGGCACCTGTTTTTTTATCAAGCCTTGAAGTGATTTTTGAAAAGCCAAGTCTTTCTTTTAATTCATTCAGGGAAAGAAGAAAATCATCCGTGTCTTTCTTTGGAGAAGAAGAATCAACCACGCTTAGGATTTCCACGCAGGACCTGTCATTGAAAATTTCATGGCATCCGTTTATGAATCCAGCAATTTTTTCTACATTCTGCCCGTGAAATTTGTCGAAGCTGAGCCCGATTTTTCCATCGAAGCCAGCGTCATAAATTGCGGACAGTTTGTTTTTCAGGTCTTCAGCTGTATTCCACCAGACACCGTTTGTCATGATCCTGTCGAAAACAAGGCCAAGGTCAATTGCCTTTCTGCAGATTTCTGTTGTGAAATCAAGGTTTAAAAATGGTTCGCCACCGGAAAACCCCACCTTGAGGAGATCAATGTTGTTTGCACAGTCTTCCAGAAGTGCAATGGAATCTTCAATGCTTGGTTTTGAATTTTTCTGTTCGACAAAACAGTGAGGACATTTCAGATTGCAAAGGGAAGTAGGGCAAAAAATAATTTCTTCCGGATTAAAGCCGGGACCTTGATTTTTCATAAACCTAGTCTACCATAAAAAAAGCATTTTAAAAAGTGCCTGATATGATATTGTTTTATTTATAATTTAATTGACACATTTTTGCCGCAATTCTGACTCATTGTTTTTGTAAAGTTCTTTTGTACAGAAAAAAACATGATTCTGTGCAAGGAGTAATTAATGAAAAAAAATAATGGTTTTACGGTAAAGATTATTTCCATTGGAGTAATCATCCTGCTTCTTATGATCGGTAAACTGCTGATCAGTTCTAAACTGGAAGACCGCCAGTATAGCAGTTATGAAGCCTGTTCTTCGATTTCAAAAGCAGCTGGAGGTCCTAACGTTCTGAATGGGATTTATTTAGCGGTTCCTTTTGAATACACTATCTACACTAAGGATGAGGATCACAACAGTGTTTCACCTGGGGATAAAGGAACTTTAATGATATCTCCCAAAAAGATGAATGTTGATTCTGACCTTATATCGGAAAAAAGAAACCTTGGTATATATTCATATCCAGTTTTTACTGGTTCTGTCTCACTTAAAGCGGATTTTGATCTTGTCGAATTGAAAATAGAAAAAGGGATAAAATATAAGACTGATGAAGCATATTTCCTCCTTAAAGTATCGGATGTATCAATGCAGTCCCATCCTAAGTTTTTGATTAATGACGGTGAGTATGATACTGAACTTGTGGGCTCAGGCATTAAAACGAATTTCAAGTATGCCAAAGGTAAATTTCATTTTGAAACTGATTTGAGTGTAAGGGGTGCGGGAACTTTCGAGTCCGTGGTTAATGCGGATGAAACCACAATGAATGTAAAATGCAACTGGAATTCTCCAGGCTTTACGGAATACGATTACCTTCCTGTGCGCAGGGAGATTACTGATGAAGGATTTACTGCTACATGGAACATTCCTTTTGGCTCTGTGGATTCAAAGTACCGTATAGGTTTCAGATTGGTAGAAAGCGTTGATGTCTATAAAAAACTGGATAGAGCATATAATTATGGATTGCTTTTCATTGTCGTTCCGTTCATTGCACTTTTTCTTTTTGAACTTTTTGCAAATGTACAGCTTCACCCGGTTCAATATCTTTTGAGTGGTGCAGCAAGCGTTGTTTTCTTCCTTCTTTTGCTTGCCTTGTCCGAGCATATGAATTTTGATCATGCTTATTTTATTTCTGGTGCAGCATCCGGAACTTTGGTTTCCCTATACATTGCATCAATTTCACGACGCAAAAAGATTGGATTTGTTATGGCCGGAGTTTTTGTTGCACTTTATTCGTATCTTTTCTGCTCATTGTCATCGGAAGACTTTGCGCTATTGATCGGTTCATTGTTTGCATTCATTGTAATTGCAGTTTTAATGTTCTTCACCAGAAAGGATAATTTGGTTAAAATGGACAAAAAGAACTTGCGGGAAGAAAAGAAACTTGAAAGTAGCTCTTGTTGATGATGAAAAAAATGTAAGGCTGGCTGTAGGAACTGCGCTCAAAAAAGAGGGTTTTGAAGTGGTGGAATTTTCAAACGGTCAGCTGGCTTTGGATGCTTTAACTGCAGATGAAGGTTCAGTTCCGGACATTTATGTGCTCGACATAATGATGCCTGTTATGGATGGAATAATGTTTCTTCAGAAATACAAGGCTGTTCATCCTGAAATTCCTGCCATTTTTCTAACAAGCCGAGATGAGGAATTTGATAAAATTCTTGGTCTTGAACTTGGTGGGGATGATTATCTTTGCAAGCCTTTTTCCGTAAGGGAATTGATTGCAAGGATTAATGTTCTTCTCCGTCGTTATGATTTCATAAAAAAAGGTGAAGTCCCTCAGCGTGAAAATCTGCAGTCGTCCAGTAACTCCATTGCCGTTAATTCTGAAACTTATACTGCCTATCAAGGGGACAGACCCCTTAGCCTGACTGTAACGGAATTCCGTTTGCTTGATATGTTTACAAGTCATGAGGGGGCTGTTCTTACAAGAGAACAGTTGATGAATGCAGCTTTTCCTGAAGATAATTATGTTAATGATAGAGCAATAGACTGCCATATAAAAAGGCTGAGGAAAAAGATAGGGGCCCATAAAATTGAGACAGTGTATGGTTTGGGCTATAGGTTTGCGGATTAAAAATGAATGTAAAAAGAATTCTAAAAGGAAGACTTCCTGTCGGCGTTTCAATCAGCCTTCAGATTTCGATTTTTCTTGTGATCATAGCATTTGTTCCTGTTGCGACAACAATGGCCCTGAAAACTTATGAAAGGCAGCTTCTTGAACAGGCTGAAAGATCAAATGTACAGCAGGCGAGACTTGTCTCTGCAAGCCTTAGCAATCAGAAAATTGAAAGAGAAAATGCACTGAATCTGTTGAGGGCAATGAATGGAAGGTTCGATGCCAGAATAAGAATCCTTGACTCTGAACTTAATCTTCTTGCAGATTCGGCAACATTGGATTCTGAAAAAGATGAAGAAACGGACTTTATGAATGCGGCTGTAAACAGGCGGGAGAATGTGGTCGAAGAAGTTGTTGCCCGTACAGTTTCAGCCAATGATACATTTGTTTACAGACTCCTTTCTAAGCCTGCGAGAATATATAGAAAGTATTTTCGTCCTCCAGTTCAGTATTACAAGGATTATTATGCGAATCGTTCTGTGTTTGACGGAACTGAAATAAAGTCGGCACTGGAAGGCAAATATGGTGCAGCAACCAGAATTTCCGGAGGACAGACGAGCGTAAACCTTTATTCTGCAGTTCCGATCATGTGTGACGGAAAGGTTAGTGGAGTTGTCCTTGTAAGCAGGTCAACTTATAGAATCCTTCAGAATCTATATGAACTGAGGCTTGATCTGGGTAAGGTTTTCCTGTGGTCTCTTCTGGCTGTTTTTGTTATCGCAGTGTTTTTGTGGTTTAGAATCAGTTTGCCCCTGAAAAAACTGTCTCGCCAGGCATCGGGGTGTGCTGATAGGAAAGGTCGTGTCATCAATACTGAATTTGCAGGGAAAAAACGGCAGGATGAAATTGGGGAACTTTCCAGATCCTTTGCTTCCCTGGTTGAACGGTTGAAAAATCGAATTCACTTTACTGAAAGTTTTGCAAGTGATGTTTCCCATGAGTTTAAAAATCCTCTTGCTGCAATCCGTTCGTGCACAGATGTTCTTTCTGACTCTGATCTGGATGACAGTGAAAGAAAGGAATTCGTAAGGGCTATTAATGAGGAAGTTGATCATCTTCAGAACCTGTTGACAGGTGTAAGGAACATTACGAAAATTGACGGCGACAGTCATGCTGAAAAACAGAATGTGAACCTTCATTCGTTGGCTTTCAATATGGTGGAACAGAGTAAGCTTGTTTTCAAAAATGTATCCTTTGAATTTGTTTCACATGTTGCTTCTGATTGTCAGGTGGATCTTCCATCTTCTTATGTTGAAAGGATTCTTGATAATCTACTTTCAAACGCAGCAAGTTTTGGAACAAAGGTCAGTCTTTCTCTTGGAATGCAGGACAATGTCATTTCCATCGTTGTGGAAGACAATGGTAAGGGAATCCTTGAATCAGAAAAGGAAAACATTTTTAACAGGTTTTATTCAAATCGCCCTGAATCTGAAAAAACTGCCCATACTGGATTAGGACTTGCGACGGTTAAGGCAATTGTAGAATCAATGGATGGAAAAATTTCTGTTGGCGCAAGTGAGATCCTTGGTGGTGCACAATTCTCTGTTTCTTTACATGCAGATTTCAAAGACTAAGTTTCTTGATGGGCATTCCAGAAATCTGGCAGTGATAAAAAAACATCCGTTTTTTGTTTCATAATTCAACTCCTTAATGATTGTTGAATCTTCTGTCAGCTGGTCAAAAAAAATCATCGGGTTGCAGTTTTTTTCTGCATAGACCTTTATGCTTCCACTTTCATTTTCTTTTGTGATGAAGGAAAGCCGCCGGAAAAACTGATATGGAGAATCTGTGGTGGCAATTTTTTTGTTTTCTTCATCATAAATGAGAAACGATTTTTTTCTTGTAATCAATACTGAAATGCCATTGTCGGTATCCGTTTTCTTTGTTCTGTCCGTCCTGCAGTAGGTGATAAAGCATGCTGACATATTCCAGAGAATAAATCCAAGACACAAGGCCGTCAAAATCTTAATTTTCATGCTTCTAGTCTAAAAATTCAGGATGGCAGAATTGTGTCATCATTGTGTCAATTTTATGTTTTCCGAATCCTGTTTATTCTTGCAGACATATGCATGCTTTTGAGTTTTTCATGTTTCCTTATGCTTTTTTCTGGTCTTTTTATTGTTGCTGTTAATATGCAACCTATTCAAAAACACAGGTTTTCCTGTATAATTGCGTCATGGCTAAGACAGTAGACGACAAGAAAATTATTTACACAATGGATCGCGTTTCGAGAGCATACGGAACAAAAGTTGTATTGAAGGACATCAGCATCTCTTACTATTACGGTGCAAAGATCGGTGTCATCGGTGAAAACGGTGCAGGTAAATCTTCCCTTTTTAAGATTCTTGCAGGTCGCGATACAGATTATACAGGTGAAACTCAGCTTCTTCCTGGATTCACAATGGGATATCTTGAACAGGAACCATACCTTGAACCTGGCAAGACAGTTATGGGAATCGTAAAGGAAGGTGTTAAACCAATTACAGACCTTCTTGAAGAATTCGATAAGGTTAATGAAGAATTTGGAAATCCAGATGCAGACTTTGACAAGCTCTGTGCACGCCAGGCTGAACTTCAGGAAAAACTTGATGCTGCTGATGCATGGAACCTTGATGCAAATCTTGAACTTGCCATGGATGCCCTCCGCTGTCCACCTGCAGACCAGGTTGTAGATGTTCTTTCCGGTGGTGAACGCCGCCGTGTTGCATTGTGCCGCCTTCTTTTGCAGCAGCCGGACATTCTTCTTCTTGACGAACCTACAAACCACCTTGATGCAGAAACCATTGCATGGCTTGAACGTCATCTCCGCGACTACAAGGGAACAATCATCGCCATCACACATGACCGCTACTTCCTTGACAATGTAGCAGGTTGGATTCTTGAAATGGACCGTGGTGAAGGCTATCCATTCAAGGGTAACTACACTGAATGGCTTGAAGCAAAAGAAAAGAGAATGGCCCTTGAAGAAAAGCAGGCTTCCCAGCGTCATCGCGAAATGCAGGAAGAATTGGAATGGATTCATGCAGGTGCTAAGGGACGCCAGGCAAAGCACAAGGAACACATTACAAAGTACGAAGCACTCCTTGCAGAAGAAAGCAAGCGCGTTCAGCTTAAGGATACTCAGATTTCAATTCCTGCAGGTCCTCGCCTTGGTTCACTCGTAATCGAAGCCCACGGACTTACAAAGTCTTACGGCGACAAGCTTCTTTTTGAAAACCTCGACTTTGCAGTTCCAGCCGGTGCCGTAGTTGGTATTGTTGGTCCTAACGGTGCAGGTAAAACAACACTTTTCAAGATGCTTGCCGATGCTTACGGCGACAATGCAAACGGTGAAAAGCCTGATAGCGGTTCATTCAAGATTGGTGAAACAGTAAAGCTTGTGTATGTTGACCAGATGAGAAGCAAACTTGATGACAACAAGACTGTCTATGAAATGCTTTCAGACGGCCTTGATCTCATTAAGCTCGGTGCAGTTGATGAAAAGGGTAAGCCTGTTAACGGAATGCTCCGCGAGGTCAATTCCCATGCTTACTGTTCATGGTTCAACTTCAACGGTGCAGAACAGAACAAGAAGATCAGTGTTCTTTCTGGTGGTGAAAAGAACCGCCTTAACATGGGCATGATGTTCAAGGAATCAGGAAATGTTCTTCTCCTTGACGAACCTACAAACGACCTTGATATTGCAACAACCCGTTCATTGGAAGAAGCAATCCAGAATTTTGCAGGATGCGTAATGGTTATCAGCCATGACCGCTACTTCCTTGACCGTATCTGTACACACATTCTTGCATACGAAAACAATTCGGAAGTCCGCTGGTTTGAAGGCAACTGGTCTGAATATGTAGAATGGAAGAAGAAGGAACTTGGTGAGGACAGCGAAATCCCTCACAAGACA
>JAUNCR010000035.1:0-11346 GCA_030526505.1 Spirochaetales bacterium | reverse complement strand
CAGTCTACAGAAAGCTTACACGCTAAAAAAAAACAGAAGCCTGCGTTGCATCCAAATGAAAGCAATGCAGGCTTTTTTTATTTCAAAATGAAATCCATGTAAATCGGATTGTGGTCGCTGAACCTGAAGTCGTTGTCGATGACATCGGCTGAAACAACCTCTACATTATCAGATACGATGAATCCGTCGATGACGGTTACGAAGTTTGTTCCGTCCCAGACTTTTTCAGTGTCGCGGACTGTTGGAACGGGGTGATTCAGGTTTACGGGTGGAACCAGTTTTAATCCTGCAGCAAGCTTGTCTTTGGGAAATGTCTTTGTCCAGTTGAGGCCATTAGGTTCAAATCCAAAGTAGGTGGACATGCCTTCGATGACTTCCCTGTTAAGGTCTCCGCCGCAAACTACATAGTTTCCCTTGCCGTATTCTTCGCTCATGTCCTTGCTGAGCAGTTCAATCTGTCTTGTGCTGGTTTCTGCATTTGTTGTATATGCGCTCATGTGGGTGTTGTAAAGTACCAGCTCTTTGCCCTTATCAGTTGAAATATGGGTTTTAACGTAACAGCGGTCAAGATCCAGGAATTTTGAAAGCCCTGTTTCAATAGGGAATGATCTCCTTATGGAATCAAAACATTTGTATTCAGTTGCAGTTAGAATTCCTGATTTGTTTGCGCCGTGTGGTTGTGTCAAAGGCCAGAAAAGGAAAGCACTGTCGTAGTTTAGTGCAAAAACGGTATTGAAGTCCTTTCCTGTTTTTTCCTTTAATCTTGTAGAAATTAATTCGTATTCGTTTACATGGTGTGATCTAGTTCCGCAAAAATCAATTTCCTGGAATACCATGAAGTCTGCATTTATGCTCAAGATGGAATCAACAGAGCCCGTGATGTTCTTTACAACTTCTTCCTTTGAAAATGCCCAGCTGTATTTTCCACCGTCCATAAAGAAGGAAAAATCCTGAGAATAGGCGCCGAAGCCCAGGTTTGCAGATGTTATCCTAAGCTGGACTCCAGTAGAAACTTTTTCTTTCCCCGCTGTTCCCTCTGCCTCCAGATTAAGGTTGTCTGAGATTCTGCTGTAGGAAAGCAAGATGTATGCAATGTAAGTGATTATTGTGGCTATGAAAATCGCCAGAATCGGTATAAAAACTTTTAAAAATGGTTTTGCCATGAATATCCCCCAACACCTCTGCTGATAGTGTAAAGGAAAATTATTATGTTGTATACTATGGATATGGAAAAAAATAATGCTGTTTACATAATCGATTCTTACGGACTTATTTACAGGGCTTATTTTGCCTTGATGAACCATCCCCTTACAAATGCTAAGGGAGAAAATATAAGTGCCGTCGTAATATTTTTCAGAAACCTAAAAGCTCTTTTGGATAAATACAAGCCTGCTTATCTTGCTGCGGCTTTTGATTCCCGTACAAAAACTTTTAGACACGATATGTTTCCTGAATATAAGGCAAACCGTGCAAAGACTCCGGAAGACCTTCATGCGCAGGTTCCTTGGATCGAAGAAATCCTTGAAGCTTTTGGCGTTCCTGTACTTCGTGTAGATACCTATGAAGCCGATGACATCATTGCAACTGTTGCAAGAAAATGCGCGGAAGATGGCCGGGAATGTCGCATCCTTAGTGGTGACAAGGATCTTCTTCAGCTTGTAACTGAAACCTGTAAGGAAATGCAGCCGGACAAGGCCAACGGCGGCTGGGATACAATCGGCATAGAAGAAGTCAAGGAAAAGTGGGGCATTGGTCCTGAACTTATACTTGATTATCTTTCACTGGTTGGTGATACAGCTGACAATGTTCCTGGCGTAAAAGGCGTAGGTGAAAAAACAGCCCTCAAGCTTTTGAATGAATACGGTTCCCTTGACGGAATCGGTGAGCATCGGGATGAAATCAAAGGCGCTTTGGGTGACAAAATCAGGAACGACTGGGAAAATGCCGGAAAATCAAAGGAACTGATCAGGCTTGTGGATGATGTTCCCGTTGAAATCGATTTTGAAAAATTCTCTACTGCAACAAATGATTTTTCTGCCTGCGCAAAAGCCCTTTCGAAATACGGTGCCTATGCAGCGGCCAAAGCATACGATCCTGCAAGTACAGGCGCTCTTGTAACTGAAAAGGCAAAGCCTGAGGCTGCAGAAAAAAAGGATGCCGTTGAATACAAGGAGCTTCCTGAAGAAGTTGCTTTGGAAGTAAAGCAGAATAAGGGAAACTATAAGGCTGTCACTGTTCTTTCAGAACTTACAGCATTTGTGGATGGCTTCCTTTCTTCAAAGGAAAAGACAATCGCCTTTGATACTGAAACTGATGGCCTTGAAACCTACAAGGCAAACCTCATCGGTTTCAGCTTGAGCCATAAAAAGGGTGAAGGCATTTATGTTCCTGTAGTTCTTGCCGGCGGGATGTTTGCACCTCCTACCGTCGCAAAAAAAGATTGCCTTAAAGAACTAAAGAGAATCCTCTGTAATCCTGAAGTTACGGTCATAATGCACAATGCAAAATTCGACATTGAAATACTTAAGACCAACGGACTTGACGAAGAGATTTCCTGCAGCCTCTTTGACACCATGATTGCAGCCTGGCTTTTGAATCCAGGTGCTTCAGGAAAATCTCCTTTCAGCCTTGAATACCTTGGGGAAACAAGACTGGGACTTAAGGGAATTGAATTTAAAGACCTTGTAAAAAAGGGACAGACTTTTGCAGATGTTCCCCTTGAACAGGCTGCAGAATACGGTGCAGAAGACAGCGATTTTACTTTCCAGCTTTATGAGATCTTCAGGAAGCAGATTTCCGAAAATAAGCTTGATGAACTGTTTGACATGGAAATGAAGGTTCTTCCGGCCCTTGTTTCAATGGAACTTGAAGGCATTCACCTTGATAACAGCGCCCTCAACCAGTACAGCGTGGAACTAAAAAAACTCATTGAGGATAAGGAAAAGGAAATCCATGGTCTTGCAGGCCACGAGTTTAACATTGCGTCTACAAAGCAGCTTCAGACAGTTCTCTTTGAAGAGAAAGGCTTTAAGACTGCAAAAAAGACAAAGACCGGCTACAGCACCGACACTGCGGTCCTTGAAGAACTTGCCGAAACAACCGACGATCCTCTTCCAAAGGCAATCCTTGATTACCGTTCATATACAAAGCTTCAGTCAACTTATGTTGAGGCTCTTCCAGTCCTTGCAGACAAAAATGGAAGAATCCATACTTCTTTCCTTCAGACTGGAACTGCAACGGGAAGACTTTCAAGCCGCGATCCAAACCTTCAGAACATTCCTGTCCGCGATGATGCCGGCAGAAGAATCAGGTCTGCTTTTACAGCCATGCCTGGCAAGGTTTTGATTTCCGCCGACTATTCTCAGATTGAACTGGTTGTTCTTGCCCATTTGAGCGGCGACAGGAATTTGAGCAGTGCCTTCATCAACGGCATAGATGTTCATAAATCTACGGCAGCCCTTGTATACAACAAGACTCCTGATGAAGTTACTCCGGATCAGCGCCGCTTTGCAAAGACAGTAAACTTTGGCGTCATGTACGGAATGAGTGCTTTCCGTCTTGCAAATGAACTTAACATCAGCCGCACCGAGGCAAAGAATTTCATAGACCAGTATTTCATGACTTACAGTTCCGTTAAGAAATTCCTTGACGATACAAAGGAAAATGCAAAGGTCAACGGTTATGTTGAAACCATTACTGGAAGGCGCCGTTATATTCCGGAAATCAGGTCTTCCAACAAAATGGTTCTTCAGGGGGCGGAAAGAATTGCAATCAATACTCCGATTCAGGGCAGTGCTGCCGACATCGTAAAAACCGCCATGATCAATGTTGCTGCAAAAATAAAGGAAACCGGAAGTCCGCTGAAAATGCTCCTTCAGGTTCACGATGAACTTATCTTCGAATGTCCAGAAGAAGAAGCGGAAGTTAAGAAGGCAATCGAACTCATTCAGACAGAAATGGAAAATGCCTTCAAGCTTAATGTTCCTCTTCGCGTAAGCATTGAATACGGAAAGAACTGGGGGGAATTCCACTGATGGTAATCTGCGTTACCGGTCCCATGGCTGCAGGAAAAAACTTTGTGTCTTCTCTTCTTGAAAAGCAGTTTGCCGGTGGGAAGCCCTTTGTTTCCATTGACGCCGATGTTGTCGGTCATAGGGCGGTGGAAAATTCCAGGGACAAGATTATTGAAACTTTCGGTGAACTTGCCCGTCAGAAGGGGATCCGGCTTGCCGATGAAAAAGGCAGCATAATCCGCAGGAACCTTGGAGCCCTGATTTTTGGAAACGAGGGTCTCGTTGCAAAGCAGGAAGCCATCGTTTATCCGGAAATCACCTCCATGATCAATCACTTTATAGAAGAAAACAGTGAAAAAAATGTAATTGTAAATGCAACTGTTTTATATAAAGTGCCTGTAATCAAGCGGATGGATGCGATTTTCTATGTAGACTGCCCCTGGATCGTAAGATTGTTCCGTGCAAAAAAGAGGGACGGCATGAAGTTCCGTCTTATTCTTGCAAGATTCAAAAGCCAGCGGGGGTTATATTCTGCATATAAAGCCACAGGGGTAAAAATCTTCAGGATTTTCAATTTTGGCACTGAAAAAGCCCTTCTGAAAAAAATTAAAAACCTCATTACTAAGTGCTAATTTATAAATTTAATGTTCCGATAATCTATGTATGGAAACTGACGCCTGCATTTTTAATCTATGCGTCAGTAGGGGATAAGATATGGAACAGAAAAGAACAATTTGGATTGTGCTTGCAGCTGGAATATTTTTGCTCGTTGTTATCGGAACAGCTGTAATCATTCACTCTGGAGATGCTAAAAAAGACACAACAGCAATCGTTCAGAACGAAAAAGGCACCGTTTGGATGTCTCCTGATGTTGCCCAGAGCAGAAGGGAAGATTTCCTTGCAAATTCTGTATCAACTCCTGCAGTAGAAGAAAAGAAAGAAGAACCTGTATCAGAAACACCATCAGTAACAAACTCTATGGCTGTTCCTGCTGAAGGAACAACTCAGATTGAAAACATGACTGTAATTGCCACTGGCAATACAAATGTCTATACAATCGGTGCAGAAGGTCCTGCAACAATCGACCTTAATGCTGACGGTGCTCTGGAACCTGCAGAAAATGTTCCTGTGGCAAAAACTCCTGCAGTTACAGCAAAGAACAATGCTGCTGAAGTTGCAATCAGGGAAACAAACACTGTAAGGCGCAATGTTGAAACAACAGATGTTCTTGTAGAAAACAAGTACAATGAAGAACCTGTAGTTGCAAAGGCATCAAGCAATAAGACAACTACAGTTAAAAAGGCTCCTGCACCAGTTCCTGTAAAGAAAGCTGCTCCTGCAAAAACTGCTACCACAAGCAAGCCAAAGGCCTCTGCTCCAGTAAAGACTGCAGCATCAACAGAAAAAGTTCCTGACAGATTCTGGGTTCAGTGTGCATCATACAGCGCAAAAAAGAATGCTGATGAAGCAAAGGCTATCCTTGAAGAAAAGAAGATTCAGTGCGAAGTGTTCACTTTCACTGATGCAAAGGGTGAACTTCACTTCCGTCTTCGTGTAGGTCCATACACAACAAAGGGTGAAGCAGACTACTGGAAGAAGCGAATTGACGAAATGCCACAGTTCTCTAAGAACGGTACCTTCGTTACAAACACTTCAAAGTAAAATCTAATCCAAATCCATATGAGGCTGCCTGATAGTAATATCAGGCAGTAATTTTTATATGAAAAAGACAAATGCAATGAGAATACTCGACGGAATGAAAATTCCATACGAGGCAAAAGAGTATGATGATGACGGCGAACACGAACTTGCCAAAGGTGCTGCGGAAAGGACTGCGGAAAAACTTGGAGTTGCTCCTGAATCTGTTTTCAAGACAATCGTGTTCAGAACGGAAACAAAGGAAATAGTTGTTTTCTGTCAGAGTGCGGTTCACGAAATCAACCTTAAGAAGGCACGCAATGCCTGTGGTGCAAAGGAAGTAACTCCAGTAAAACAGGAAGAACTTTTAGCTTTGACGGGTTACATCCGTGGTGGTTGTTCTCCTGTTGGAATGAAAAGAAAGTTCCGCACCTTCATTGATTCTTCTGCCATGTCCCAGGGAAAAATAAACATCAGCGGAGGGCAGCGCGGAATTCAGCTGACACTTGCGCCTGCAGATCTTGTAAAAGCCTGCGATGCAGAAGTCGTGGACCTGATCCTTGAATAATTCTAATTAAAAAAAGAGCCCCTGATGTCATCAGGGGCTCTTTCGTTATGGCAGTTACTATGCCTTGTAGAAGTTGATGAGACAACCTGCAAGGATGATCTTGCGTTCGTCGTCTGTCATGTCTCCTGTTGTAAGCTCAAATTCTGTTACCTTGCCTGAAGCGTTTACTGCGTAAGCCTTGTAAGAATCTGCCTTTTCTGCAACCTGTTTCTTTACATTTGGAATGTAAACCCAGTCGCCGTTTGCGAATGGAAGCTTTTCTGTTGCTGCCTGGTCTCCACTCTTGTAGAGGAATGGGAGCATACCCCAGTTCATAAGGTTAGAGCGGTAGCGCTTTGTTGCATATTCGCATGCAATGTTTGCAGATGCACCGAGAACTCTCTGGCAAGATGCTGCCTGTTCACGAGCCGAACCGTCGCCTGGTTTTACAGCGTAGATTGTAGATCCAACCTGAACATCAGATGGCTTAACGCTGAGTGCCTTGCATACATTTTCAATTTCAGCCTTTACATCATCTGCCCTGTCGCGAACTGCCTTTGCGCGTCCAACATAAGCTGGGTCCTTGCGGCTGAGTGTGAACTCTGCAAGACCGAGTGGGTTAGAGCGGAATGAAGAAGTTTCGCCTGAAGGAATGAGTTCGTCTGTAGTTGTAACAGGATCGTGTATTTCTGAAACTACCTTTACGAGAAGGTTGTCGCCGAGAGCTTCCATCTGTGGCCAGTCCTTGATGTTTGGACCAAACTGGATTTCCTGTTCTGGATGTGCAACACCCTTGCTGTCGTAGATGCGTGTTTCGTAGATTGTCTTGTCAAAGAAGTACTTCTTGTTTGAATAATCCTTGTCGAAGTCTGTTGCTGCTGTAAGGAAGCCCTTGTTTGCTGCTGTTGCCGCAATTGAACGGGCGTCCATAAGTGCAACTGAAGAAATCTGTCCGTTCTGGATCTTTGAACCTTCGCGGTTAGGGAAGTTTCTTGTTGAGTGGCGGATAGAAAGTGCGCCGTTTGCCGGTGTGTCTCCTGCGCCGAAACATGGTCCGCAGAATGCTGTCTTGACGATTGCACCTGCCTTCATGAGTTCAACTGCAGCACCGTTCTTCATGAGGTCCATGTAGATTGGTGTCGAAGCTGGGTATACGCTAAGGTAGAACTTGTCGTTGCCTGTGTTCTTGTTCTTGAGGATGTCTGCTGCGGCAACAATGTTTTCGTAGCTACCGCCGGCACAACCTGCGATTACGCCCTGGTCAACATAAAGCTTACCGTCGATGATCTTGTTTGTAAGGTTGAAGTTAACCTTGTCACCGAAAGAAACCTTTGCGCGTTCCTCTGTTTCGTGGAGAACATCCTTAAGGTTCTTGTTCACGAAGTCGATTGTGTAAGCGTTGCTTGGGTGGAATGGAAGTGCGATCATTGGTTCGATCTTGTCCAAATCTACTTCGATTACGCCGTCATAGTATGCAACGCCATTTGGTTCAACCTTAGAGTAGTCCTTTTCACGGCCGTGAAGTGCATAGAATTCACGGATCTTTTCGTCTGTTGTCCAGATAGAAGAAAGACAGGTTGTTTCTGTTGTCATTACATCGATGCCGATGCGGAATTCTGCGCTAAGGTTTGCAACGCCTGGACCTACGAATTCCATTACCTTGTTCTTAACGTAACCGTTGTTGAATACGGCTCCGATGATTGCGATTGCAACGTCCTGTGGACCAACACCCGGGCGAGGTGTTCCTGTCATGTATACTGCAACAACGCCCGGCATGTTTACATCGTATGTCTTTCCAAGAAGCTGCTTTGCAAGTTCGCCGCCGCCTTCACCGATTGCCATTGTACCGAGGGCACCATAGCGGGTATGGCTGTCCGAACCGAGGATCATGCCGCCACAAGTTGCCATCATTTCACGGGCATACTGATGGATTACAGCCTGGTGTGGAGGAACATAGATTCCGCCGTATTTCTGTGCACATGTCAAACCGAACATGTGGTCGTCGTCGTTGATTGTTCCGCCTACTGCACAGAGTGAATTGTGGCAGTTTGTAAGAACGTATGGAAGAGGGAACTTTTCAAGACCAGAAGCGCGTGCCGTCTGAATGATTCCAACATAAGTGATGTCGTGTGATGTGATTTTGTCAAACTTAATCTTGAGCTTTGCAGCGTCTCCAGAAGTATTGTGCTTCTGAAGGATTGAATAAGCCATTGTGTTTTTTGCTGCGTCTTCCTTTGCAGCGCCTTTGAATTCAGCCTGTGGAACAAGCTTTCCGTTTTCAAGGAATGCTCCTGTTTCCCAAAGTTTAATCATAGTGTTACCTCGACCTCAAATAAAAAAGTTGCATTATTATAGATATTTTCGTGCTAAAAAACAACGGTATCATATTGTAACTTTCGGTGCTTCAGCAGTGACAAAATCCATGTTCTATTGATTTTCGTTGCTTTTTTTCAATTTATACAATATTATTGAAAAGTCTGAATGTTGCGTTGCAGTGTTCAGGTTCTCTGGAGAGTCCCTGCAATGAAGCTGGGCGCCGAAGGGTTAAGGCTATTAGAGCCGATATCTCAGGCAAAAAGGACAGACGATAGAATTTTACTGTCTTATTACTTTCTGGAGAGCTGGTGCATGGTACCGGCTCTTATCTTTTTTAAAGGACACGCTTATGTCTTTCGATTCAATTTTAAATCAGATTGATGATGTTGTATGGGGTCTTCCAACAATCATCCTGATTCTGGCAACTGGTCTTATCCTTACAATTGCCGCACGCGGAATCCAGTTTTCAAAGCTCGGACGCGCTTTCAAGGGTATCTTCAAGAAGAATGAAGGAGCCGGAGAACTTTCAGGTTTCTCTGCTTTGTGTACAGCTCTTTCTGCAACAATCGGTACAGGTAACATCGTCGGTGTTGCAACAGCAATCGCAGCCGGTGGTCCAGGTGCTCTTTTCTGGATGTGGTTTGCAGCTATCCTCGGAACAGCAACTAAGTATGCTGAATGTATGCTCGCAATCAAGTATCGCGAAGTAAAGGAAGACGGACACATCCTCGGTGGTCCATTCTATACAATCGAAAAGGGTATGGGAGCAAAGTGGAAGTGGCTCGCAGTTCTCTTCGCAGTATTCGGAGCTCTCGCAGGTCTCATGGGTATCGGTACAATGACACAGATCAACGGTATCACTTCTGCCGTTAACAATGCCATCGACCCAGAAGCAAAGCACATTGCATTTACACTCTTTGGAACAGATTATACATTCGCAACTGTAGTAGGTGGCCTCATCGTTACAGCTTGTGTTGCCCTCGTAGTTCTCGGTGGTCTCAAGCGCATTTCTAAGGTTGCAGAAAAGGTTGTTCCAGCAATGGCAATCATCTACATCTTCCTTGGACTTTCAGTTCTCATCATGAACGCAACACACATTCCAGCAGCCTTCGTTCTTATCTTCAAGAGCGCATTCGGTTTCAAGGCTCTCGCAGGTGGTGCTGCAGGTTATGTACTCAAGCAGGTAACAGACTCAATGCAGAAGGGTATCGCACGCGGTATCTTCTCTAACGAAGCTGGTCTCGGTTCTGCTCCAATCGCAGCAGCTCCAGTTCAGACAAACGAACCTGTTGAACAGGGTCTCGTTAATATGACAGGTACAGTAATCGATACACTCATCGTTTGTACAATGACAGGTCTTGCAATCGTTATCGGCGGCATGTCAAACGGCCTCTGGGAAAATCCTGAAAACCTCAAGGGTGTTGCTCTTACAGCAGCTTCATTCAACAAGGTTCTCGGTGGTGACGGACATTCAGTTCAGTTCCTCCTTATGCTTTGTCTTGCATTCTTTGCATTTACAACAATCCTCGGTTGGGACTACTACTCAGAAAAGTGTCTTGAATACCTTACAGGCGGAAAGATGGGAATCGTTAAGGGCTTCAGATGGCTTTACATCCTTGCAGTTCTTATCGGACCTTACTTCACAGTAAACGCAGTATTCACAATCGCCGACATCTTCAACGGCCTTATGGCAATTCCTAACTGTATTGCCTTGATCGTACTTGCCGGTGTTGTTGCTAAGGAAACAAAGTCTTACTTTGAAAGATTTCCAAAACTGTAATTGATTACCGCTTAAAATAAGAAAGCCTGTCAGTCTTGAAAGATTGGCAGGCTTTTTTTATAAATATTTTTTTTCGTAAAACTTATTTCACCAGCTTATTCAGTACATGATCCTTCTGGCGCCAGTTCTTGTCTACGGTAACATTGAGTTCAATGTCCACGCGATAAGGGAAAATCTTTCTTGCGGTCTTTATTGATTCAACGCGGATTGTCTTGATCATCTGTGCACCCTTGCCGATGACGATGCCTTTCTGACTGTCTCTTTCAACGCAGATTTCTGCACGCACTTTAAGAAGATTTGCCTTTGCCATTTCCATATGCTTGATGTTTACATAGATGGCGTGTGGAAGTTCCTGTTCAAGGCGGTTTATTGCTTCTCCGCGGATGATTTCAGCAATGCGGAATTCAACTTCCTGGTCTGTGTAATATTCTTCCGGGTAAAGGTGAGGTGCTTCTTCCGCCATGTCGTAAAGGGCAGTGAGTACATCATTTACGCCCTTGTCTTCCTTTGCGCTCATTTCAACGATTCTGCTGTCTGGTAAATCTGGCAGGGTGCGGTGCACGAAGGCGCGGGAATTTTCAGGCTTTGCAAGCGGATCTTCTATCTTGTTGATTGCAACTACAAGTTTCTTTGTAAATGGGGCAACTAGTTTTGCAATCATTTCTTCTTCGTCTGTATGGTCGCGGGTACTGTCAAGGACATAGAGGATTTCGTCGCTGTCCTTGATGTTTTCTTCCGCAATGGCAGTAAGCTTAAGGTTGAATTTCTTTTCGCTTAAGTGAAGTCCCGGTGTATCTACAAAAACCAGCTGACCGATGGAAGTGTTTACGATTCCACGGATTGCATTGCGTGTTGTCTGAGGAACTGCGCTTACGATGCTGACAGTTTCCTGTGTTGCCGTATTCAGAAAAGTGCTTTTTCCTGCACTTGGACGGCCAACAATGGAAACAAGGGCTGTTTTTGGGCCCGCAGGCTCCGGAACATATTCGTCTTCAATAATTTCTGTTTCGCTCATGTCCGCATTCTACAACATAAAATGAATGTGTTCTATG
>JAUNCR010000034.1:23756-24007 GCA_030526505.1 Spirochaetales bacterium | reverse complement strand
CTTACGGCGCAAACTACACGGTTCTTGACGCCCGCTCAATCCTCTTTTCAAAGGACTGCCCCGAAACAGGCATCTACGCACCATTGAGGACAAGAACTTCCCTTGTCGTATTCGGACTGGACCCGGATTCTCCAAAGGAACTCATCGGCGAAGACGGATTTGCACAGAACGAAGTTTACCGCTCTCAGCAGTTTGACATTGGATATGAACTCAAGCAGGACCAGATTTCCGCATTTTTCAACAAGAACGAT
>JAUNCR010000034.1:13561-23746 GCA_030526505.1 Spirochaetales bacterium | reverse complement strand
CGCATTGAAACCGGCTTCAAGTATTGGTCAAACGAAAGCGAAGAAGACGACCTGGTTCCATACAGCAGCGAAGATGCTTCAAAGCAGGCAATCGAAGATGCAATCTCCTTCTACGAGTCAAAGCTTGAAAAACTTGATGCGGCTGCAGAACACATGAAAGGTGAAGAACCTGTACTCGTGTGCGCAATCCCTGCAGAAGTATTGGGACAGAAATGGCACGAAGGAATCCAGTGGCTTGAAAATGTAATCCGCTGCAGGGCAAGCAAACAGGGTTTTGACTTTGCACTTTGCAGGGACCTCATTGCAAACCAGTTCAGCCTTCCAAAGATCAATCCATACCCATGTTCTTCAAACGGACTCGGTTACGGGGAAGACCTTGTGGACAATTCCAACAGCTGGATGATCCGCTATGTAAGAAAGGCAACTGAAAGAATGATTGACCTTACGGAAAGATTTCCGACCGAAGACAGCCTTAAGGAACGACTCCTCAACATGGCAGCCAAACAGGTTCTTCTTGCCCAGAGCGGCGAATGGCCTATGATGCTCCACGACAGCGTTCTTTCAGACTATGTAAACGAACAGTTCAAGGACGAGATCCTTTCCTTTACAAAAGTTTTCGATGCCCTTGCAAGCAACACCGTAAGCACCGAATGGCTTACAAACTGCGAAAAGAAAAGCCCTCTGTTCCCATGGCTCAACTACCGCATTTACTGCAAGAAGAAATGAAACAAAGGCCGCCTGAGTTTTTTTCAGACGGCCATTTTTTTTGTCGGAACTCCAAAACCCTGACAATCTATTTAATATTCTTCTATTATTTGCTAAAATGAAGCCGTGAAAAGACTCTCAATCCTATCATTAATACTCATCTCTTCACTGTTTTTTTCAGAGCAGTTTGCATTTGCGGCAAAAGCCAAGGCAAAGGAAAAGGCCCCCGCAGAAAAGAATGCCTTTGAATTGTACCCGGAAGATTTTTCGGCACTGCTGAAGGAAGCCCTCAGCCATTGCTCTTCGGGAGATTTCGAAGATGCCGTTGCCTGTTTTGACGACAGGATCTACAAATACAGAAAAGAAGAAGCCAGCGAAAAAATCACCGTTCGACTTGAACTCATTTCATCGGACGTTCAGAAACAGGTTCGCGAATACAAAAAGCTCCGCATGGAAAAGGCCGCAAAGAAAATGGATTTTTCAAACGGGGTTAACATCTCTTCGGCAGAAGACTATTTTTCAAGGCTTGCATCCATCAGCAACAAATTAAGGGACCTTGGACAGCAGATTCAGTCGGCTGGAAGTTCCGGATATCCATACTACCTTTCAAGGTTCATACTCGGAATCAATGAGGAACCCGACACTGGACTTGCAGGAACACTCGAACTTGAATTTACAAGGGAGCTTGCACAGCTCATGGACTCGGAATGGAAAAAGAACAATGAGTCCTGCAGGATAATAGAACTGGCACTTCAGGAAAAGAACATCTTTACAAATGCAGAAACCCTTTCTAAGGCAGAAGCGGAATTTGAAAAGATTATCCACAGCACCGAAGAGCTTACAAAAATGTACGGCTTCAACTCAAAGCTCAAGGGAAAGCATTCAAGGACACAGAGGGAGAACGCAGATTTTTCTGCAAGCATGAAGGCAGTAAACACCCTTTGCGGAGAAGGCCTTAAATTCTTTGGTGTGCTCGCTTCCCTTCAGAACGAATTGAAAAAAGACCATCCGGTTCCGGCAAACAAGATTGCAAGCATCCGTTCCGAAAACGACGAATATGCAAACGACCTTGTTGCGTCGGCAAGTAACCTGACCGCATGGGGAAAAACCGCAGCGGCATCTGCAAAATCCCATGCCCTTTCAACATTGTCGTCAATTCAGGACGAAAACCTTTCCTGGTCGAAACTTGCAGTGCCATATAGGCAGGCAAGCTTCAAGACAGAATCAAAATGTACTCAAAGTGCAGTTGCCATGTGGGTTTCAATTGCAAACTACTATGCGGACACCGGCGTTCTTCTTTTCCAGGAAGATTCTGCAAACTGCGAAAAACTCAAGGGATACATGCAGGGAACAGATGGCGTATACTACCCTTCCCGCTGCGTAAAGGACCTTGAACTTCTCAAAGACAACATCAGGAAAGACAAGGCAGCTCTTGAAGAATGCAAGACAAAACTCAACAACGGATACATCTACCGTTCCAACTTCATCAGGCAGCAGGAAATAATTTCTGAAAACACTGCAAAGATTTCCGCCCTCGAAAAAGATTTCAACACCATAGAAGCAGACGCAGAAGGAAAACTTCTTAAGGCACGCCTTGCAAAAAATGAAATTGAAATCTACTGCGACAGGGCTAGGAGCTTCAACGAGAAGAACAATTTTCAGCAGTCCTTCTCAAACTTTCAGTCTGCAAACAGCGCATACATAAGGCTTACGGAAGACCTTAAGAACGACGGCGACATTCAGGGCGAAGTATTTTCAAAGCTTTCGGAACTGCGCAACAGCATCATTGACAAACAGCAGCCTGTATTCAACAGGGAAATCCGTGCAATCAAAAACGAAGCCAGAACTTCTTACTATGCAGGTGACTTTGAAAAGGCAATCGGCTTTCTTTCGCAGGCAGACAGCAAGCGCGACATGTGGGCAAAGCTCCTGGACATAACCCTTGATCCGGATACAGAACTTGAGCGTCTGAAGAATTTCGTAAACACAGCCATCGCAATCAAGGAAGGCCGCGAAATTCAACCTTACGATGCAAAGGCCCCGGAAATGAGGCAGAACCTTTCCATTGCGGGAAAATATTACGAAAAGGGATCGGAACTTTTAAAGCAGGGAAAACGCAAGGAAGCAGAACCATACTTCAACCGTGCAACAGAAAAAATCAACCAGGTAAAAATTTATTATCCACGAAATAAAATTGCCAGTGTTCTTTCATTGAAGATTACAAAAATTCTTGATGAAAAAAACTTTGACGAGATTTTCAGGGTAAAGGTCAACGAACTGAAGCAGGTCAACTATGCTTCAAGAAATTCCCTTGCACAGGAATCCTACAGTTCACTTCTGGACCTTCACGAAATGAATCCGGACTACCCGGGCCTTAAGGCACTCATTGAAAATGCAGAATATTCAATGGGCCTCAAGCAGCGTCCTGCAGACAAGAGCGGAATTGCTAAGGCTACGGAGCTTGCAAAGGAAGCCCAGGAACTTCTTGGAAAAGCCGGGCGCGACACCCTTCTTCTCCAGCAGGCAAAGGAAAAGGCACAGGCTGCCATTGACCTGAATCCGGACAACAGCATTGCAATTACGGTTCTCGACGAAATCGCGTTGAGAACCGGCCAGCAGGCTGCAGTTGTTTTGAGCGCAAAGGACGAAGCCATTTACCAGAGCGCCCTTGCCGACCTGCAGAAAAACAATATTTTTGACGCCAACGCAAAACTTGCACAGCTGATGAAAAACAGCGCTTATGCCCGTTCTGCGAAGATAATAAAACTTAAGAAAAGAATTGAGGCACAGCTATGATGTTGAAGAAAGCTTTATTATGCACCTGTTTATCTGCAGCCTCACTATTCACGGGATTTGCATCCCCATACTTTTTTGAAGACAGTTTTGTTGCTCCCGACAACAGGGAAAACTGCTGGTATCCGGAAGGAATCTCTTCCTCTTCAAGAAAAAAGACTTCCGTGTATTTTTGGGAAGAAACTGAAGGCAACAAGATTTACCTTTCGCTAAAAAACAGTGACGACGGTATCATCTGGAATACTACAAGCAGATTTGCAGGACCTTTTGAATACTCAGGTGACATTCCCCAGATTTATTCTACTGCAACCAACGGTTCCACAGACATTCTTGTCCTTCTGAATGACAGGGAAGAAATCGTCTCTTACACTTCAAAAGACGGATTCAAAAATTTCACGGAAAAAACAATTTCCCAGAACGAAGGATTCATCGGACCAAGAATCTTCAGGAACTATGCAGGTGGATTTACACTTTTCGTTTCAAAGCCTCATGACGATTCCTACTCTCTTTTCTATTCCGTAACAAAGGACGGTGAAAACTGGAATCCTTTCGTTGAGTTCACGGTTCCTTCGCAGATAAAAAACACCTACAACCCTATCGCTCCATTTCTTGTTCCAGTAAAGGGCGGAGACCTGGTTGTATATCAGGCACAGTACACGCAGACAAACCTGATTTCAGTTCAGCTTTATTCTTCCTTCTCAAAGGACGGTGGAAAATCCTGGACAAAACCGGTTCTCTTTTCCGGAAAGGAAACAACGGAAGGAGAAAACTTCTATAACTTTACAAACCAGAACCCTTACCTTCTGAACGCAAAGGGTGATGAAGTTTACATTGCATGGGAAAGGTCGCCTTTCTATTCGACAAACAGCGACATCTATTTTGCAAGGATTACTGAACAGGGTGCATACAAGGGTCAGATTGAAAAAATAAGCAACACTGGTTTTGCATCAAAACCTACCCTTTTTGAATTGAACGGGGCAGTGAACCTTTTCTGGTTTACAACAACAAACGGAAACAGAAATGTTTACCTTGCACAGAAAAAGGGTGCCTGGTGGGAAGAAACGGAAGTCATTTCAAGCAAGTCGGCTGCACTTCCTTCATACATGCTCACCAACGGCGGAAAGGAACTTGCCTTCGTCTGGGAAGAAGCCGATTCAAAAACAAAGAAGAACGGAATAACAATCCTCAAGACAGACCACAGCGTTGCAGCACCAAAAGTTACCGCTGCAAACTTTAAGGATGGACAGCGCGCAAGGCAGAAAAGCCTCCAGGCGGAACTTAAGGCTACTGCAGACTCGTCCGGCGTAAAGGGCTTTTCATGGGTTTGGACTCAGAACAAGGACAAGGAACCTTCTAAGAAAATCACCAACGATCCTGAAAACACAAGGATCAGCGTTGAGGCAAAGAAGGACGGCGTCTGGTACCTTAAGGTTAGGCAGACCGACTACGCGGGAAACTGGTCCGACAGCTCTGTAATCTCGTACAACCTTGACTGCACGCCTCCGTCTGCACCTTCAATTCAGGACATTCCATGTTCAATAAAGGGCATCACGGATTCTAACACTTTCCGCATTGCCTGGGAAAACAACAAGAAAGACGATGACATTGCAGGCTACACATACACCATGAAATATGTTGCGCCGGTTCCAAAGCAGCTTGTTTCAAATCCAAGAAGACCTCTCAGGATTTCCGACAAAGAAATAAAGGAACTTGCGGAAGAACTTTACTCTGCAAACGAAGATGACATTAAGGCAGAAATAATTCTTCCGGAACACATTGTTTCAAACAAACCTTTCGTTGACTATGCAAACATCAGGAACGGGCTTTATGTTTTTTCAATTGCTGCAATAGATACAGTCGGCAACATCGGAAAGCAGTCAAAGTATGAATTCATCGCAAACAAGTATCTTCCAGTAACCTATGTAAGTTCAGTCAAATCGGAGACAAATGATTTCGGTGATACTGAACTTTCAATTACCGGCGGCGGATTCACCTACGACGGCCAGATCACTTCAATCTATCTTGACCGCGATGGGCTCGAACCTTACGACTATACATTAAGGCTTGTGTCCGGTGACTACAAGATTTCATCAAACAACAGGATCACCGACATCAGCATGAAGAGAATTAATTCCGGCAGCTACAGGATAGGCCTCATGCATTCTGACCGCGGACTTTACTTCAGCACTGATCCTTTGCTGAACATAGAGGAACGGGGAACAACAAAACTTAAGAACAGCAATTTCTTTACACCGGCCTGGAAGATTTTCAGGGACACATACAGAAAACACTACAATGCTGCAGTCATTGTACTCGTGCTTATAGTTCTCCTTACGGCAGGAGGAATGGCAGTAAGCACGAGGGCCCTTGTTAAAACTGCAAAAGAAACTTTGATTGTAAACGCAGAAGTCCGTGCACTTCTGGAAGGAGATATTATGCCCCAGGAAAAGAAAAGAAAAGCAGCGGCTTACAGACAGAAAGGCTTGAGTCTGAAAGCAAAGCTTGTATTGCACTCTACGATCCTCATTGCACTGATGGATGTTCTCATATTCCTTGGCTTCGGCTACTACATGATTGACGGCCAGAAAAAGACAATGGCACAGAGCCTTCACCAGCGTGTAAGCGTCATGCTCAATTCCCTTGCAAGCGGTGCAAAGGTTTACCTTCCACAGACAACAACAGAAGACAACCTTTCATTGACGGATATCGTGAATCAGTCTTCCGCCCTTTCGGAAAGCCGTGACGCAACAATCACTGGCTATTCTGCAGACCACGCCCGCATCGGACTTAACAATGTATGGGCAACTACAAACAGGGAAATCTTAAGCGGCATTGAAGAAAATGCATTCCTTCCAGGCATTACAGTTCTTGCCGACGCAAACCTTGATGAAATCTTCCAGGTATGCGAAGGATTGAATGCAACTGCACAGGAACAGGCTGATGAAATCTCAATGAACATCACCGAACTTACAAAGGAAGGCCTTTCACTGATTTCAAAATCAGATGCAAGAAGCGTTGCCCGCCGTCAGGAAATTCAGGCAATCAGAAACCAGCTTAATGTAAAGCTTGATAACACCCTCAATGAAATTTCAAGGGAAGCAGAAGGAAGCATCCCTGCATTCAACGCAGACGACATCGACACTGAAAACACGGAATATGTATTCTACAAGCCGCTCCTTTACAAAACAGGAAATGACTCCAATTATGTTCACGGTGCAGTCCTCATTAAAATCAGTACGGAATCCCTTCTCAGGCAGATTGAAAACCAGCGCAACCTGATTACAAACACTTGCGTAATCGTTCTTTTCATTGCATTGCTCCTTGCATTCGTAAGTACATACATCATGGCAAGCCTTATCGTTCGCCCAATCAAGAGACTGGTTTCCCATGTTGCCTTGATCCGCGATACCGAAGACAAGGAAAAACTTTCAGGACACGCAATTGCAATCAAGTCCCATGACGAAATCGGTATGCTTGGTGATACTGTAAACGAAATGACCCGCGGACTTGTAGAAGCTGCGGTTCAGAGCAAGAACCTTACTCTCGGTAAGGACATCCAGACAAAGTTCATTCCTCTTGAAATCAAAGACGGAATTACAATGACAACAGGAAACCTTAAAGCTAAGGGTGCGGACTTCTTCAGCTACTACGCCGGTGCCGACGAACTTTCCGGAGACTACTTTGACTACAAGCAGCTGGATGACAAACATTACGCAATCATCAAGTGCGACGTTTCAGGACACGGTGTTCCTGCAGCCCTCATCATGGTTGAAGTTGCAACACTGTTCCTTAACAGCTTCAAGACCTGGAGCATGAAGAATCCAAACCAGGGAATCAACATTGCGCCAGTCGTAGGACAGATCAACGACCTTCTTGAAAGCCGCGGATTCAAGGGACGCTTTGCAGCCTTCACCCTCTGCATCATGAACACGGAAACAGGCGACTGCTGGTTCTGTAATGCAGGCGATAATCTTGTACACATCTACAGCGGATCACAGCAGAAGAAAAATGTAATCAAGCTTCAGGAAACTCCTGCAGCCGGAATCTTCAGCACTGACCTTGTTGACATGAAGGGCGGTTACAAAGTTTCAAAACTCACACTCAAGAAAGACGATGTACTCTTCCTCTTTACTGACGGTATCGAAGAAGCAAAGAGAATCTTCCGCGACGAAAATTTTGCACCTACAGTCTGTGCAGAACCTGGACTTGAAAAAGATCAGGAGCACGAAAACCACAAGTGCGGCGAAGACAACGAGGAAATGTCTCCTGAACGGGTAACGGAAATCATCGAGTCGGTATATGCAAGAAAGAAGTTCAAGCTGCATAAATTCCATGCACCTGCACATCAGTCAGACTTTGACTTTGACTTCTCTACCTGTGACGGAACTGCCGACGATGCTGTTCTTGCACTTGTTTCCGTTGAAAAGGTTTTCCGCCTTTACAAACCAGGCAATGTAATTCACAGCGACAGGGTCAAGGTTGACAAAAACATCGACAACTTCCTCCGCCAGCACTTTGTTCAGTATCCTGCCTTCTGCAGCGACCGTGAAGACATTGAAAGCGATCCTTCACACATCTACTGGTGCGGTGTAAAGGAAGATCCTCAGTACGATGACCTTACATTGATCGCAGTAAAGAAGGGCTGAAGCATTTAGGCAATGAATTGAATTCAAGGCCTTAAAATGTTATAATAGAAACGAATGTTGAATTTTTCAGCAAAATTAGATTTTTTTCGAGGTAAACTATGGTCTACACAGCAGAAGTAGAACACATGTGTCCTTTGGCTAAGGGCGCATATCATGGTCCTGCTCCAATTCCTGAAGAAGGAAAATGGGTTCAGGTTAAGAAAATTGAAGATGTTTCTGGTTTCACACACGGTATCGGTTGGTGTGCTCCACAGCAGGGTGCATGTAAGCTCTCTTTGAACGTTAAGGACGGTATCATTGAAGAAGCACTCGTAGAAACAATCGGTTGTTCTGGTATGACACACTCAGCAGCTATGGCTTCTGAAATCCTTATCGGAAAGACACTTCTTGAAGCTCTCAACACTGACCTTGTTTGCGATGCTATCAACACAGCTATGCGCGAACTCTTCATGCAGATCGTATACGGACGCACACAGTCAGCATACTCTGAAGGCGGTCTCAAAGTTGGTGCTTCTCTCGAAGACCTTGGAAAGAACCTCCGCTCACAGGTAGGAACAATGTTTGCAACACGCAAGACAGGTCCTCGCTACCTCGAAATGACAGAAGGTTATGTTGAAACAATGGCAGTTGACAAGGATGACCAGATCATCGGTTACAACTGCATCAACTTCGGTAAGCTCATGGATGCCCTCAAGGCTGGAAAACCTGCTAACGAAGCAATCGAAGGTGCACGCACACACTATGGTCGCGTAACAGCAGAACAGGGTATGGTAAAACTTATCGACCCACGCAAGAACTAAACTTGGAGGAATATAGAAATGGCTACATTATTTGAAGATTACGCTGGTCGTATCCCACAGGTTAACAAGGCACTTAAAGAATACGGATTCGCAGAAGGAGAAGAAGGTCTCCAGGCTGCTCGCAAGCTCTGCCAGGACAAGGGTTTTGACCCATACATGGTATGTCAGGAAACACAGCAGATTTGTTTCGAAGATGCTAAGTGGGCATACGTTCTTGGTTCAGCAATCGCTATCAAGGAAGCAGAAAAGACTGGCGACAAGACAGCTTCTACTGCTGCTGCTAACATCGGTAAGGGACTTCAGGCATTCTGTCTCCCTGGTTCAGTAGCTGATGACCGCAAGGTAGGTCTCGGACACGGTAACCTCGGTGCTCGCCTCCTTTCAGAAGAAACACAGTGTTTCGCATTCTTGGCTGGTCACGAATCATTCGCTGCAGCTGAAGGTGCAATCAAGATTGCTGCAAAGGCAAACAATGTTCGCAAGAACAAGCTCCGCGTTATCCTTAACGGTCTCGGAAAGGATGCTGCAAAGATCATCAGCCGTATCAACGGATTCACATACGTACAGACAAAGTTCGACTACTTCAACGGTGAAGGTACAGACAAGGCCCTCACAGTTGTAGAAGAAGTTCCATACGGAAACGATCCAAAACGTCTCTGCGTTAAGTGTTACGGTGCAGACGATGTACGCGAAGGTGTTGCAATCATGTGGCACGAAGGCGTAGATGTTTCTATCACAGGTAACTCAACAAACCCAACACGTTTCCAGCACCCAGTAGCTGGTACATATAAGAAGGAAAGACTCCTTGCTGGAGAAAAGTACTTCTCTGTAGCTTCAGGTGGTGGTACAGGTCGTACACTCCATCCAGATAACATGGCTGCTGGTCCAGCATCTTATGGATTCACAGATACACTCGGACGCATGCACTCAGATGCACAGTTCGCAGGTTCTTCATCAGTTCCAGCACACGTAGAAATGATGGGATTCATGGGAATGGGAAACAACCCAATGGTAGGCTGTACAGTAGCATGTGCAGTAGCTGTAGCTGAAGGTCTTGCAAAGTAATTAGACCTTTAATAGTTTAATGAAGGACCCCTGTTCGAAAGAACAGGGGTTTATTTTTTATGCTACTGAACAGCCGTCAGTAGAAAAGAATAATAGCATTTAGAAATAAACAAGGGATGCAGTGTCAAGAACCTGAGGTTTTCACGGAGTGAAAATTGCCGCGGACTGCGGCAAAG